>CAIWET010000237.1 GCA_903911805.1 uncultured Ignavibacteria bacterium
ATTATTTATTTATCTACGTCTAAAACTAATTGAAAATTTTAACGTAAACGATTTATGAGAAAAATATATATTAGTATTATTATAGCAATTGGATTAACAGCAGTAGCATATTTAATTCAGGCTCAAATTAAGGAAAAAGTAATGACAAAGTCAATTTATGATTTTAAAGTAAAAGATAACAGCAGTAAAGAAGTTTCATTAGATAAATACAAAGGTAAAGTTGTATTAATAGTAAATGTTGCAAGTAAATGCGGATTTACTCCTCAATACAAAGATTTACAAGAAGTTTACAAAAATTACAAAGACAATGGATTCGAAATCCTTGCCTTCCCTTGCAATCAATTTGGTGCTCAAGAGCCAGGGACAAATGAAGAAATCAAGAGTTTCTGTGAATTAAATTATTCAGTCACCTTCCCTATTTTTGATAAAATTGACGTAAATGGACCAAAAGCTGACCCATTATACAAATATCTGACAAAAGAAATTTCTGGTTTTATTACAGACGATATTAAATGGAATTTTACTAAGTTCTTAATTGGTAAAGATGGTATTCCTGTTGAACGATATGCATCAACAACAAACCCAACTAAAATTGCAGAGGATATTGATAAATTATTGAAATAATTTATGCTAGTTCAAAAAACAAATATCTCAATTTTAAAAATAATTCACCTGATTTTTCAGTCAATATGACAAAATTAAGGAGAAAACTATGAAAATAGGTATTTTAATAATTCACGGAATGGGCGACCACTCAATAGGCTATTCAAAACCATTTCAGAATTTAATATTAGAAAAGTATCAAGGCAAAAATGAAATCATTTTCCAAGAAACTCTCTGGAATAATGTTATCAAAGAAAAAGAACAATTTCTATTTAAATCCATTTCAAGCAATTTAGCTTATGATGATATAAGAAATTTTATGATTTATTCGATTGGTGACGTTATTGCGTATCAAAATACCAATAGTCAAGATGATAGTTATCATAGAATTAATGCTGATATTTACAATAATTATTTAGAATTAAGGAATAAATTATCTGATAATGATATTATAATCTTTGTAGCTCATTCATTAGGTGGAGTTATTTTAAATAATTTCATTTATGATCACCAAGATAAAAACCCAGTAAAATTTAGTTGCTTATTTACTTTGGGTACTCCGTTGGCTTTATTTTCATTAAAATATAAATCCTTGGATTTGCCAATAAAATTAAGTGATGATCAGAAATGGTTGAATCTTTACGACAAAGATGATGTTTTGGCTTATCCAATTACAGAATTATCTGATAAATATATTGAACACAACACAAATGGAAAAATATTTGACATTGAAGTTAATGTTGGAAATATCTTACAATCCTGGAATCCACTAAGTCATACAGCTTATTGGAAAGATAGTGATGTGATTCATTATATTTTACGCGAAATTCCTTAAAAAAATTAATTCCATCTTTTAATGAATTTTTTGTCAATAAATATTATGAAATAACCAACAATCATACCGATTGCTGCACCAGCTAACACGTCTAATGGATAATGAACCCCAACATAGACTCTGCTGAATGCTACTAATCCGGCAATTGTAAATAGTACTGCCTTATATTCTTTATAAAAATAGGAAATTACTGTTGCAGCTGCAAAATTATTAACTGCGTGAGATGATGGGAAAGATTTTCCTGGACCAATTGTAATTAATAGTTTTACTCCTTCTAAGCTGAAACAAGGTCTGGTCCTATCTACAAGTGGTTTTATCAATGATGAGGATAATTGATCTGAGATTAATATTGTTAATATCATTAATACTACAAATTTTCTACCTTTGGCTCCACCTTTCCATAACATAAAGGCTAAATAGAAAATATATAACAACATCCAATTTTTTCCTTCGGTAATAAAAATAAAAATTTTATCAAAAAAAGGATTAGATAAATTTTGGTTAATCACGAAAAACAAATACGTATCAATACTTTGCAGGAATTCCATATTTTTTTATAATTTTATCCACAAAAAAAGTTAATAATTAAAGTTTAACATTTAGAAAAATATGCTTAATTTTCATTTATGATAAACGTTAATTACAAAATTAAAAATTATATATGAGAAATTTGTAATGGAAAATAATAATAAAAATAACAGCGTCATCATTTTGGGTGTTTCGCTAGCCATTGGATTGATAATTTCGGCATATTTGCTTGCAGGTGCATTAGTTAAAGCTAAGTCAAATCAAGCAATTGCTGTAAAGGGTTTAGCTCAGAAGCAGATTATTTCCGATCTCGGCATTTGGTCTTGCAATCTTGAAGTTACTAATATGAACGCAACTGTGGCTTATGATATGCTCCAAAAAGATATAGCAAGAGTTAGAGAATTTTTGGTTGCCAAAGGTATTAAACCAGAACACATTGCTGTTTCTGCAGTTAATAATCTTAAAGATTATGTGATTTCTGCAAATGGAGTAAGAACAAATGAAATTCGTGGTTATGTATTGACTTGTGTTGTTGGAGTTCAGTCCGATGACGTAAGTTTAATCGACAGAATTTACAGTGAATCTACAAATTTGATTAGAGATGGAATAAACATTACATCTAATCCTCCGTCTTATTTCTATACTAAAATCAATGATTTGAAAATTGAGACTTTAGGAGCGGCTGCAGCTGATGCAAAATTAAGAGCTGAACAATTGGCAAAATCAACAGGAAGCAAAATCGGTACTATTAAATCTGCAAGTCAGGGAGTATTCCAAATAACAGAGCCAAACTCTACTGAGGTATCTGATTATGGAGAAAATAATACAAACTCTATCAAAAAGAATGTAACCGCAGTGGTTACAATTGAGTTTTTTGTTCAGTAATAAAATAGAATTATAAAATTTTAAATAGATTGGTGTTCGATGAAAATTGAGAGAAAATTTACTAAACAAGGTGAAAATCCTTTTAGCTATTTTAAATATGCTACAAGATCTTCTATCTTAAAAAATCCAAATGGATCAACTGTATTCCATATGGATAATATAGATGTGCCTGAAAATTGGTCGCAAGTTGCTACTGATATTTTAGCACAAAAATATTTCAGAAAAGCTGGCATTCCATTGACTAATGAGGATGGTACAGCCATTTTAGACGAAAATGGAAAACAAAAAACTGGCTCAGAAAATTCTGTTAAACAAGTTGTTCATCGCTTGGCAGGAACTTGGAAGCATTGGGGCGAAACTCATAAATATTTCGATTCACCAGAAGATGCTCAGGCATTTTATGATGAATTGGTTTATATGTTGCTCAATCAAATGTGTGCTCCAAACTCACCACAATGGTTCAATACAGGTTTGAATTGGGCTTATGGAATTACTGGAAAGAAACAAGGTCATTATTATGTTGACCCAGCAACAAACGAAGTAAATAAATCTTCCGATGCATATTCCAGACCTCAGCCACACGCTTGCTTTATCCAATCAATTGATGATGATTTATTGAATGAAGGTGGTATTTTTGACTTGGCTACTCGTGAAGCAAGAATCTTCAAATTTGGTAGTGGAACTGGTACAAACTTTTCAAATCTAAGAGGCGAAAAAGAACCACTTTCGGGTGGTGGAAGAAGTTCCGGAATGATGAGCTTTTTGAAAATATTCGATAGAGCTGCAGGAGCAATCAAATCAGGTGGCACTACAAGAAGAGCTGCAAAGATGGTTATTGTGAATATTGACCATCCAGATGTTGAAACTTTCATCGAATGGAAATCAAAAGAAGAAGAAAAAGTTGCAGCTTTAGTAGCTGGTTCAAAAGTAAATTCAACATTCTTAAAAGCAATTTTAGACGAAGTTTTAGTTAATGGTGGCGACAGAAAAACAAATAAAGAATTAGACAGATTAATTAAAAATGCCGTTCATCGCGGTGTTCCACTTAATTATATCCAAAGAACAATAACATTGGCAGAACAAGGATTTACTAATCTTACTTTTGATGAATACGATACTCATTACGAAAGTGATGCTTACGTAACTGTTAGTGGTCAAAATTCAAACAATACAATCAGAGTAACTGCAGAATTTATGACGGCAGTTGAAAACGATGATTATTGGGATCTTCGCTGGAGAACTAATGGCGAATCCTGCAAAAGATTAAAAGCAAGAGAACTTTGGAATAAAATTAATTTGAATGCTTGGAAATCAGCTGACCCAGGATTACAATATGATACTACCATTAATGAGTGGCATACTTGCCCTAATTCTGGCAGAATTAATGCGAGCAATCCTTGTTCGGAATATATGTTTTTGGACGATACAGCGTGCAATTTGGCTTCATTGAACCTAATGAAATACTATGATGATAAAAATTCGAAATTTTTAGTTGACGAATTTACTCATTCAGTAAGAATCTGGACAATTGTACTCGAAATCTCAGTTTTAATGGCACAATTCCCATCAAGAAAAATTGCTCAATTGAGTTATGACTTCAGAACATTAGGTTTGGGTTATGCAAATCTTGGATCATTATTGATGGTTAATGGAATTGCTTATGATTCAAATGAAGCATTAGCAATAACAGGTGCTTTATCTGCAATTTTAACAGGAACATCTTATACTGCTTCTGCTGAAATGGCAAAAGAATTAGGAACATTCCCTGCATATCCTGAAAATAAAGATGAGATGCTCAGAGTTATCAGAAATCATAGAAATGCTGCATATAACGGCAAAGCTGGTGATTATGAAAAATTAACAATCTTACCAACTGGAATCGACGAAAAATTTGCACCTGATTATTTGCTTAAAGCAGCAAAATCCTCTTGGGATTCAGCATTGGAAATGGGTGAAATATATGGATATCGTAATGCTCAAACAACAGTTATTGCACCAACAGGTACAATTGGTTTATTGATGGATTGCGATACAACAGGTATTGAGCCAGATTTCGCAGTTGTGAAATTCAAAAAATTAGCTGGTGGTGGATATTTCAAAATCGTGAATCAATCTGTTGAAATGGCACTCCAAAAATTAGGTTATAGCAAATCACACATTGCAGATATCGAAAAATATTGCAAAGGTAGCGGTTCACTCATTGGAAGTAAGTGGATTACTCACACAAGATTAAAAGATATTGGATTTGATGACGAAAAAATTTCGAAAATTGAAGCTGAGCTTCAAAATGTTTTCGATATCAGATTTGCATTTAATAAATGGACTTTGGGCGAAGATTTCTTAAAGAAATTAGGATTTACAGAGTCGCAATTAAATGACTATACATTTGATTTATTGAGTGCATTAGGATTTAGCAAAGACGAAATCGAAAATACAAATGATTATGTTTGCGGAACAATGATGATTGAGGGCGCACCTCATTTAAAAGCAAAACATCTTCCAATTTTTGATACTGCAAATAAATGCGGTAAAAATGGAACAAGATATATTGAATATATGGCTCACGTTAGAATGATGGCTGCAGCTCAACCATTCATTACTGGTGCGATTTCCAAAACAGTAAATATGCCAGCCGAAGCATCAGTTGATGATATCGGAAAAGTATATATGGAATCTTATAAATATTGCTTAAAAGCAATAGCACTATATCGTGATGGCTCAAAATTATCCCAACCACTTAATTCTTCATATTATGATGATATAAATGAAATAATAATGTTAGGTGATGAGGAAAGTCTTGACGAAACAAAAGGTCCAAAAGAAGTTCACGAAAAGATTGTTGAAATATTAGTACAGCAACCAATCAGAAGAAGATTACCAAAAAAGAGAACTGGATTCGTTAGAGAAGCCTATGTTGGTGGACATAAAGTTTACTTAAGAACAGGCGAATACGAAGATGGCAATATCGGTGAAATTTTTATCGATATGTACAAAGAAGGTGCATCATTCAAAGGATTACTCAATTGCTTTGCTGTATTAACTTCAAAAGCTCTGCAATATGGCATTCCACTTGAAGAATTAGTTGATACTTTCACATTTACAAGATTTGAACCAGCTGGAGTAGTTTCCGGACACGAAGCTATTAAATACTCAACTTCCATTTTGGATTATGTTTTCAGAACTTTGGGATATGATTATTTAGACAGACAAGATTTTGTCCACGAAAAAGCAGTTGACGAACTTCCTGCAGTTAAAGAAACACCAATAGCTGACGAGATTAAATCAGAAATTGCAATTCAAAAAGCTGAAGAAGTAATTGAAGCTCCTACTGAAAAAGAAGTAAAAGCAAAAAAAGTTAACGAAAAGCAATTAAAAGCTAAGGAAGCCAAAAAACTTGGTTATACTGGCGAACAGTGCGTTGTTTGTGGATCAATCAGAGTTAAACGCAACGGCAGTTGTGCCGTTTGTGAAGATTGTGGTTCAACAACAGGTTGTTCATAATTTTTAATTTCAATTCTTATTAAAAAAAGAGGTTGTCTTGCAAATATGTAAGACAACCTTTTTTGTTTTTTAAATTTCCAACCTCTATTATAAGATTGTCATATCGATACAATTCCTTCGGAATTTACTCTGGTGACCGGTTCGATCCGTTGGCTTAAGTAGATGCGATAGCATCGTATCGAAGCCAACTTTAAGATGGAGCCCACCTCAAAGGTGGACCCCATCATCCCTTTAAATCTTTACAAACTTCTCAAATTTATCACCAATTTTGATGAAATAAACTCCAGCTGGGAGATTGGAAATATCAATCTTTAAGCCCCTCCCTTCAAGGGGAGGGGTTTGGGGTGGGGTAAATTCAATGCCGAGGGCGTTA
>CAIWET010000238.1 GCA_903911805.1 uncultured Ignavibacteria bacterium
ATATTAATGAATAATTATAAAAAAATAATATGATAAATGATTTAATTGAAGATACAACAAGAAAAAGAATTGATGAAATTGAAATTGAAATTAATTCATTAAAAGAATCCCGTGCCGGATTAATGGAAAAATGGAATTTGGAAAAGACCTTTATTTCGGATATCAGGAAATCAAAAGCCGAAATAGAAGAACTAAAAAATCAAGCTGATGAATTCGAAAGAAATGGGAATTTAGCAAAAGTTGCAGAAATCAGATATGGCAAAATTGTTGATTTAGAAAAAAAGATAAAAATTGCGAATGAAAGGCTGTCTGAAATTCAAAAAGATTCCAAAATGCTTAAAGAAGAAGTTCAAAGTGAAGATATTGCTGAAATAGTTTCTAAATGGACAGGAATTCCTGTTTCCAAAATGCTAGAAGGTGAAAGAACAAAGCTATTGAATATGGAATTTTTGATAAGCGAAAGAGTAATTGCTCAAGAAGATGCGATTAAAGCCATTTCAAATGCTCTAAGACGTAGTAGAACTGGATTACAAGATACGAACAGACCTATTGGATCATTTATCTTTTTAGGAACAACTGGAGTTGGTAAAACAGAAACAGCTAGAGCCTTAGCTGAATTTCTATTTAATGATGAAAATAATCTAATAAGAATCGATATGAGCGAATATATGGAGAAGTTTTCTGTTTCAAGATTAATTGGAGCTCCTCCAGGATATGTTGGTTATGATGAAGGTGGACAGCTTACTGAATCTGTTAGAAGAAAACCATATTCTGTAATTCTTTTAGATGAAATAGAAAAAGCACATAAAGATGTTTTAAATGTACTTTTGCAACTACTTGATGATGGCAGAATGACAGATGTCAAAGGTAGAACAGTAAACTTTACCAATACTGTAGTTATAATGACTTCAAATCTTGGCACTGAATTAATTCAAGATAAAATTCAGCATATAGATGCAAGTAATCGTGATGAAATTGTTTATGGATTAAAAATTCAAATTCAAGAATTAATCAAAAAAAGTATGCCTCCTGAGTTTTTAAATCGAATTGATGAAATAATATTATTTAAACCATTAATACAAGAAGATATTAAAAATATCGTAAATATTCAACTTAAAGGATTGAAGAATAAACTCAAATCACTTGGAATTTCACTAGAATTATCAGAAGCTGCGATTGAATGGCTCTCCATAATTGGTTTTGATCCTCAATTTGGAGCTCGACCACTTAAAAGAGCTATCCAAAGAAATATTACCGACCATATTTCATTAAAATTACTTGAAATGCAATTTGTAAGTGGAGATAATATTCTTGTTGATTCTCCAATTAACGGTGGTTTTACATTTACTAAAAAATGATATGAATATAAATGAATTTGAAATAAATGCTCATAAAGTAATTGATTGGATTGTAGATTATTATAAAAATATCGAAAAATATCCAGTTCTATCCAAATCTAATCCTAAAGATATTTTTAATCAATTTTCAGATTTTCCACCAGAAAATTCTGTAGATTTTGATACAATTTTCGCTGAATTTAATGAAAAGATTATTCCTGGTATTACTCATTGGCAACACCCTGATTTCTTTGCATACTTTCCTGCTAGCAGTAGTTTCCCTTCATTATTAGGAGAAATGTTAACATCCGCAATTGGTGCTCAATGTATGTCTTGGCAAACTTCACCTGCAGCAGCTGAATTAGAAGAAAAAGTAATGATTTGGCTAAGAAAGATGATTGGATTGCCAGAATATTTTGAAGGAGTTATTCAAGATACTGCTTCAACTGCAACTCTATGCTCAATTCTTTCAGCTAGAGAGAAATTTTCAAATTTTTCAATTAATCATCAAGGATACGAAAACAATAAATTTACAATTTATTGTTCTTCAGAAGCACATTCTTCAATTGAAAAAGCAGTAAAAATTTCAGGAATTGGTAGAAGTAATATGAGAAAAATTTCTACATTTGATGATTTTTCAATAAATTATTTTGAACTCGATAAACAAATTGAAATTGATTTAGAAGCAGGATTTAAACCATTAGCTATTGTTGCAGCTTTGGGTACAACAGGCTCAACTGCCATTGATAATTTATTTGAAGTTGGCAAGATTGCTAATAAATATAATATTTGGTTACACGTTGATGCCGCTTTTGCTGGCTCTGCTTTAATTTTAGAACAATTTAGATGGATGATTAAAGGTATCGAATTTGTTGATTCTTTTGTTTTTAATCCACATAAATGGTTATTAACAAATTTTGATTGCTCTGCATATTTTGTCAAAGACAAAGGAGCTTTAATTCAAACTTTTGAAATTCTTCCAGAATATTTAAAAACCAAAAATGATAATGTAGTTAATAATTACAGAGATTGGGGTATTCAGCTTGGTAGAAGATTTAGAGCTTTAAAACTTTGGATGGTAATCCAATCTTATGGAGTCAAAGGATTACAGGAAAAAATTCAGTTCCAATTGGATTTGACAGAATATTTTTTGAAGGAACTAAAGAATATTGATAATATTGAAATTCTTGCTCCTGTTTATTTCACTTTGGTATGCTTTAGATTTAATGATAATAAATTGGATGAATCTGAATTAAACATTATCAATGAAAAACTTCATCAAACAATTTTAGAAGATTCAAATCTTTATTTTACTCACACTAAATTAAATGGGAAATATACTTTGAGAATAGTATTAGGACAGAATTTATTAGAAAAGAAAAATGTTGATTATTTACTATCAGAAATTAAAAAAGCAGTTCAGGATGTCTGAACTGCTAATTTAAAAATCTAAAATTTACAACTATTTTGCAGGTTCTGCAGGAGCTGGCTGCTGTGCTGGTGCTTGAGCAGGAGCTTGTGGTGCTGCAGTAGGAACTTTTGCACCTTCAGTTGCTGATTTTGGTCTTACATCTTCCAATGTACCATTACCAATAAAAAATCTATTTGACACTAAAATCATTACAATCAATACAAGAGCTAAAATTTGAGTGAATCTTGTAAGAAAATTTGCAGTTCTTTGCATACCGAACATTGAACCGAATTGACCACCCATTCCACCAAATTGTGCCGATAAATCGCCTTTTCCTGGTTGGACTAGTACTGCGACTATTAACAATATAGCTGCAATTATCATTATAATCATCATTACTTCTAACATTTTTCCAAAACCTAAAATATTAATTAAAATTATTAAACTACAAAAATAGTGATTTTCGTTAATATAACCAAGAATTATGATTATTTGCAAACAATTTGTGTAAAAAAAGAGGAAAAGATGAAAATAATTACCTGGAACATCAACGGTTATCGTTCAATTGTTGGACAAAATCCAAGCAAAAAATACGATGTTATTTCAAAGGACAATAAATTATTTCAATATATTAATGACGAAAATCCTGACATTATAATGCTTCAAGAAACAAAATCAGAATTAGAGCAGATAAATAAGGAATTAAGATATCCAGATGGTTATCTCGGTTTTTATCATTCAGCTCGAAGCAGAAAGGGATATAGTGGTGTTGTAACTTTCACTAAGAAGCAACCAAATCAAGTAATTACAAATTTAGGGATTGAAAGATTTGATTGTGAAGGAAGAATTTTAGAATTAGTTTATGATGATTTTAATATTTTCAATGTATATTTCCCTAACGGAACATCAAGGCCTGAAAGAGTTGATTATAAATTAGAATTTTATGACGCTTTATTTACTTATACTAATAAATTGAAAAATGAAGGAAAAAATATTATAATTTCAGGTGATTATAATACTGCTCATAATGAAATTGATTTAGCCAGACCTAAAGAAAATGAAAACAATTCTGGTTTTCTTAGAATTGAAAGAGATAAAATGGATTGGATTATTCAAAATGAATATTTTGATTCATTTAGAGAATTAAATAATGAAGGTGACCATTACACTTGGTGGAGCAATCGTGGAAGAGCTAAAGAAAACAACGTTGGTTGGCGAATTGATTACCATATGGTAACTGAAGAAATATTAAAAAATATTTCCAAAGTATATATTCAACCTGATACAGAAGGCTCAGATCATTGCCCAGTTGTATTAGAACTTAAATAATATTATTAGCCCCATTTATTATTAATTCTGGAGTTATTTGCTTCATACAATCAAAAGTTTTTATTGGGCATATATTTTTACCGTGAATATGGCAAGGGTGACATTTCAAGTCATCCTTTGATATACTAATTGATTTTTCTGCTCTGGGATAAAATCCGTAATTAGGCGATGTTGGACCATAAATCGTCAATGTAGGACAATTTGTTAAACCAGCTAAATGAGTTGGTGAGCTATCATTTGTAATCAATAAGGCACTTTTAGATAGCAAATAGATTGATTGAGCAAAACTAGTAAGTCCGGCAAAGTTTTTAGCATTAGTATCTAATGATATTACATTGCATAAATCTATATCTTTTTTACTACCAATCAAAATTACATTATATAAATCTTGATAATTTATAATTAATTCTCTGAAATATTCAGGAAGCCACCTTTTTGTTAGCCAAATTGAACCAGGTGCAAGAATTATATTCTTTTTTATATTATCTAGTTTACTTAATAATGAATCAATATAATCTTTATCTTCATTTTGAATTTCTAATTTTACTTGATTTAAATCAACAAATTTAAATTCATCACTAAAAGATGAAAGTAAGCTAAAATTTCTTTCTATTTCGTGTAAATGAAGCTTATAATTTATTCTTTTATCATAAATTAAAGATAAAGCTGATTTATTAAAACTTACTGAGAACTCAGGTTTTGCAAAAAATGTCAACAGTGAACTTCTTAAACTTCTATGTGGGGAAATTATACAATCTACATTTACTTCATTCAATAATTGAGAAATAAATTTGATGCCTCTTAAACCTTCATTCAATCCTTTTTTATCATAAGAAATAACCCTCGATACATTTTCTGATAGAGATGCTAATTCAGCAGATTGAGGAGTTGTAACAAAAATTATTTCAGCATTTGGATTTTTCTCTTTAATTGAATCAACTAATGGCAATGTAAGAGCCACATCACCAATAAATGCTGTTTGAATAATTGCTATTTTATTAAATTCGGTTATAGAGTATTTTTTTGACATATTAATAAAAATTACTGAATGAATGTTTCCATTTTTTGTGTTGCCACGCCCAATATTGAGGATTTTCTGATGCTATTTTTTGTAAGAAAT
Organism: uncultured Ignavibacteria bacterium; assembly: GCA_903911805.1. Taxonomy (GTDB): domain Bacteria; phylum Bacteroidota; class Ignavibacteria; order Kapaibacteriales; family UBA2268; genus CAIWET01. Next base: position 5,198 of record CAIWET010000238.1, read on the forward strand.
TGGCATATCGTTGTGTAAATTCCTGTATCCCGTCTTTATTATACTCTAAATCAGAATATTCCATTTCTTCAAAAATCAAATTATAGGTAAAATCTTCATTTCTTATTATTTTTCCCATTAAAACTGGACACTTAAATCGTAAAGCTAATTCAGCAGGTGATTTATAAAATACTGTATCAACACCAAAGAAATTCACACTTACATCTTTATCTGAAGATGCAGATTGATCTGCTAATAATGCCAAAACACCACCTGAACTAATTTCTTTTAAAATTTCTCTAGCAGCTGAATATTTAGAAACTAATCTGTTACCTTGAAAAGATCTAACTGCATTCAAAACTCTATCAGCAACAAAATTTCTCTGTGGTTGAACAATTATTAAAAGTCTTTCTTCCAATGCTAAACCAGCACCATAAGCCATTAATTCCCAATTTCCATAATGTGATGCCAGTAATATTACACCTTTATTTTGCTTCTTTGCTTTATAATAAACATCTATATTTTCAATATTAAAAATTGTATTAATATTCTCTTTATTGAATTTAGTTAAAGCCAAAAGTTCTAATAATGTTATAGCTAAATTATTAAAAGATCTACGGCAAATATCATTTTTCCAATTATCATCTTTTTCAGGAAATGCAAGTGTTAAATTCTTAATTACTATATCTCTTCTCTTTTTGGTCAATTTCATCATCAATAAACCAAGAAATTCACCAAATTTTCCACGAACTTTTATTGTTAATAATCTTGAAATACCTGATAAAAACATTAAAAATATGGTTATTAAATAATAGCTAAATACTTCCATCAGTTCTTTAACCTATCAATTCTTTTTTGATTTGCATCCATATTTAGTGTTGGCACATATTCATCATACCAATTGTCATTATAATTCTCACCTATTGCTGTTGAATGAACTAAGGAGAAATTATTAAATCCAGCCATATCAACAAAATAGAAATAAACGCCACCCTGAATTTCTTGATAAAACCAAGTTTCATAAGCACGACTATCGGCATTAGGAGCAACATAATCTCTTTGTGTTGGATGTCCATATTTTAACAATATTCTACCTCTATCAGTTTTCCAGCCTTCCCTATTTTTTCCATAAGAAAAATAAGTATTACAAAATTTGATTTTATCTTTGAATTCTTCATAAACATCATTATAAGTTGAAGTTGTATCCTTAGCTCGTTTTCTCCAAAAACTAAAAAGAAATCTTTGTTTTGCTTCTTTTGTCTCAAGTTTGTCAAAAAGCTCTCTCTCGTATGATGACGCAATATATTTGATTTTCAACAATTCATCATTAATCTGTTCTTTGGAAAAAGTAGAAAATTCGCTTCTTGCAAATAATTCACCTTCTCCATAATTTGCAATTTGTTGAGGTGGTAAATCTGGATTGATGATAAAGAATTTCTTCAATGTAAATATAGAATCTTTTATTCTATTTTCTGTATATTTAGCTTGAACTTTAATAAAATAAACACCACTTGGGAAAACATTCAAAGGAATACTTATAGTTTTTACTAAAGCATCATTTATTGATTCATACTTCATCGGAAGATTCAAAACTTCATCTTTTACTGAATTATAAATGATATAATTTACTTGAAATCCTTCAGGAGAAACAGTTTTGGTATTATATATTTCATAATATAAATTCAAAAATGGCTCAATTCCAACAATTTCTAATGATGGATTTGGTAGAACAACCAACCCATTTTTAGTTATACTTTTATTCCAATTGACTTTTGAAGTATCTAAAGATTCAATATGATTAGATAATTGAATATCACTCATATTGACTTTTTTATTCGGGAATTCTCTTGCCAAAATATTAAATTTAGTCTTAGCAACGGATTTAGTATTATTTAAATCTTTGACTTCAATTAAAGCAGTAAATTGCCCATTGGGTAAGAAAAACCTTTTTGTACCAAATAAAAAGTGTTTTTCTTTGCCAAAAGGATATTTAGAAAAATCTTCAACAATCCAAGAAGTGCTATCAATAGTTTTCAAGTTATTTTTGATAATAACATTAAAATGTAATTCCCCAATATAATTTGAATCTTTTGGGACATAAGTTAAAATAGAATCTGGAAATGAATAATACAATTCCCAAATGGTCGAATTATTGAATCCATTAAATACAGCTCCATCAACTTCAATTTGAAGATTTTTAGAATAAACTGTTCCAGACAAAATCAATATTATTATTACTATATATTTTTTCATAAAAAATAAAAAAAGGGCTTCTTTTTGCTTCAAAAGCATAAAGAAGCCCTGATGATTAAATTATTATAAACCTACATTAACAGATACTCTATTAACTAAGCCCAAATAAGTTGTTGGAGTGATTGAATAATCAACAGCTCCATTAAATCCACCACCTTGGTAAGTTAATCCTAAACCACCTGAAAAGCCCATTTGGTCTAATCCAAAGCGATATCCGCCTCTAAGAACAAGAATTTTATTCCACATATATTCGCAACCTAAAGCAAATTGTTCTTTAACGTCTGATGAAGTAGTAAATTCACCAGCAACAGTTAATTTATTTTCTTCAGTATCAATTAAATCTGAGCTAATTCCAGCTCTAAAAATAATTGGAATTGAATAAGAAGATGCTATATATTCAGCATCAATTGGACTCATATTTAATTGAGAAACAATCTTTGCAGTGGTTCTTAAATCTTGACCTGTATATTGTTGTTCTGTTCCAAGATTTGAAATTGAAACACCTAATTTAATACCTTGAATTTCAGTATTATACATTGTTCCTACATCAAATGCAATTCCTGAGCTGCTTAATGATGCAAATGAGTTTTTAATCATTTTAGCTGTTACACCAAATGAAAACTGATTTGTTAAATAGCCACCGAAAGAAAATCCGATTGCCATATCATTAACAGTATAATGTCTTCCTGTTCCTTCTGGTCTGTCAATAGTTGTTATTTCAATATTACTACTGCTTAAAGATGTAATATTTAATGCAGCTGTAAAGCTTTCACCAACAGGTAATGCAAAAGCAGCATAGTTGTGACTAAAGCCAGCAAACCATTTTGTATAGGAAAAGTTAGCACTAATTCTTTTAACATCAGCAATACCAGCAGGATTCCAATATAATGAAGTCAAATCACCGCTAAGTGCTGAATATGCACCTGCTAAAGCGTTTGCTCTGGCACCAACTCCAATTTTCAAGAATTGAGCACCAGCTGCACCAACTTTAACGAACTCGCCACCCGAAGATCCTGAACCAATTTCATCAACCGAATATGAGTTGATGCTCATTAATCCAAAAACCATTACTAAACTTAATATTTTTATCATTTTTTTCATTTTATTCTCCATTTATTATTAAATAGTGTGTTAAATAGGTGTCATCTGCCAATAAGGCAGATGACACCATAATAACCTACTATTCATCAGGTATTAATCTAAATCCACCAACTACGATTGTAAAGTTTTGTATTGATTTTGCTCCATTTTTAGCAGTAATAATTGCTGTCAATGTCTGGCTTTGTACTCTTTGTTTGTTTTTAGATAATAAATCCCAAACTTCAAGTGCTTGCTGATCTGGTGCATAACCGTTTACTTCATTATGCGAAATACTTCTAACTAAATCACCATTAATTGTATAAATATCAATTGTACATTCTTTTGGTAATTTTGTAAAATATATTTTTGCATCGTAAGGAGATCTTTGACCTTGATGGTTAATATAATATGGATTAGGAACAATTTTGCATTGATTCATCTGATCATCAGAATATTCTAAATTAGCTGGCTCGTGAGTAGAAATCTTAGCTCTAACTTTTGCACCTGGCAATGGTAAACCTAAAGCACCACCATTAGTAATCAATGTTACTTGATCGTTTAATTTAAAATCTTCACCAAATGTATGAGCTACTATATCTTCTACGTCCCATTCAATTGATTGACCAGTTTTTCTTCCTTTGTTAGCATAATCAAATACAAACTGACAACCAGAAATATTAACTACGTTTGTAAAATCTAATTGATGTAATCCATCTACAGACTTTCCTGATAGATAATATCTTCCTTGTTTACCTACACTCATAAATGGAGGCATAGTATCTTTTATACTTGCTGCTTGTTTTCTTCCAACTTGTGCTCTGATTTTTGTATTTAAATTAGTTGTACGTGAATTAATCCAAGCGTGTGCATATAAAGAATATTTACCAATAAAATCATTTGTTTTATTAATTAAATTTCTTGGATCTGGCCAAAATCTTTCAAATTTTGGATCCTGTGATGATAACATTCCAGGAAACGGATATGCAGGACTTAATGGATATGAAGGAATAGTATCAGGTAATTGAATAAATTTAACTTCCTCTGGATAAGAAACTTTATGTGTTTCAGTTCCAACAGGATCTTTTCTTTGATAACTAATCTTGTTCTCAATTTTCATTGTAAGGTAATCAACAATAAATTTACCTTTTAATGTATCTCTTGGAGGAGCTCCACCAAATTGTAAATCTAAAGTATCTTTACCACCTGGTAAAAATGTTATTAAATATTCACCAGGACCATTATTAAAGCTACCTTCAATTTGTCTTGGAAAAATTCTAATACTACCATCGTCCATAAATGAACTTAGGTTTTCTACATATACTGGTTGTGTTGTAATAATTTTGTCTTTATTAGGAGTTGTAGCAACATCTCTAACAGATTCTGTTGCAGTGGTATCACTAATAAATGATATTGGCGTTGTAGCAGTTACAGTATTTGGTTTAACCACTTTATAAGGTCTGAATAAACCACCTCTTTGTTGTAAGTTAAAATCAAAACTAAATCCTAAAGTACCCCAAGCTTCTGGTGCTAAACCAAATGAATAACAATATTGATCTGATGTAAAATCACCTGATGTAAAGTGGCCTTGGATTTCTCTAATTTCGCTATTTGTTGGTGTACCAAAAGTGGAAACTAACTTAGTTACTGAATCTACAACAGCAGTATCAGCACCAACGAAAGATGCACCATCTTCAGTAAATAATCCACTAAATCTTAAATTACAAGGATTTGGTTCATAATTTAACACACCATTGAAAATAATGTTCTTTGTTGTTAAATCTTTCAATACAACTTGACTTGAATAAAGACCAAATGTGCGACCTTTATAGTTAGAACCTCTACCCTGGAAGTTAATTGTATACATATTCCAAAGTGGTTGGAATTCTAATTCTAATTCGTGTCCACCAAATAATTGATTTACTCTTTCTTCATCAATTCCGAAGAAATTGAAGTTATATAAACCACCAATTTTATTTGAATCTAAGTAAGTTACATCAAATTTAACTTTATCGCCAACTGGACTTGCTTTTGGATAAGTAAGAATATAGTTTGTTAAGCCCTTTGATGCATCATTAGGTTTTGAGTTTGTAGGTTGTAAATAATCACCTTCATCAAAAGCTATCATTTCATATAGATAATCTATATTATTTAAAAGCTTTTCAGTTTTTGTAGGATCTGTATTTGTTTCAACTACACCGTTTTTGTTATCATCACCGAAATCGATAAATGTTTTATGATTTGTAATGCTATCCATATAAGGAGCAATAATTTTATATCTAGCAACATCTGATTGCTCAAAATTATTAAACTTGAGTGTGGCTAAGTTATTTTTAATTAAATCATAAATTATTTCAGTAGATGCTTTTAACTGTGTTGTATCTGACATTATGCCATAAATGCTAACAGGTGTTTTCACTATAATTGAAAGTTGTTTAACTCCATTAACATAAATTTCCTGATAAGATTTTTTATCAAAAATAGTATCTTTACGTTGTGCTGGTAAAACCGCTGTATCAGCAATTGCAATATTAATTCTTTGAGATTTATAGTAAATAGGATTATATGTTAATAAAGCTCTATTTAACTGTAAAGTTCCAAGCATAATAGTATCCATCAATTGATTCTTTTTAGGATTTGATGAATATGGATCATGCCATAATGGTAATTCACTATCATTTACTAAAGATTTATAATATGGTCCCCAAGGTTTAGAATAGAAAGCTGTATCAACATTCCAAATAACTGGAAAATATTTGCCACCCATTGATGGACCTAATGCTAAAACTTGGTTACGATAATTATTATTAGTATATAAAGAAACACCACGTGGAATTCTAAATATTTTAACAGCGAATGTATCAATTTTACCTGAAGCATCAAATACTGGACCTACCAATTTCAATGAATCAAGGAAAGGATAAAAAGTATTTTTATCACTAGGTCCGCTTCTGCGGTATGATTTTAAGAATGGTGTTTGAATTGACCATTCAGCAATTTGTTTCCAACCAAAAGGACCTTTTCCTCTTGTATATTGGGTATTTGCTTTAACTTGACTAACGTCAAATGTATCTAAATCACTTCTACGGGCTCTATATAATTTATAACCCATAAAGTCAAGTCCTCTTTCATATTTATCAAATGAAATTTCTGATGTAGAATCCCATTGGATTTTAATTGCATTATTATATGGAGTATAAGTTAATACAGATCTATCTGGAGGCTCTGGTGCTCTAAAGTTATCATCGTAAACTTTTTGAGCAAATTTAACTTTTCTTACTAATTCTGCAACGTCAGCTGTTGAACCATCGGCTTCAGATTTTACTGCAGTATTTGCTAAAATAACACCTACTACAACTCTTACTGTGTCTTTTGGTAATACATTAAATGGACCAGTTGACATCATAAAACGTTTGTCACCAGGACCTAAATCGCCATCTTTAATTTTTGAAGATAAGAAGTTATATCTTTGGTCATCTTCAGGAATATCCTGATCAATGTTCCAGTTTCTTACTGTTTTTAAACCTAATTGTTCTTTTTCAGAATAAACTTTTTTATCTTTTCTAACGAAATCAACTGATTTTGGATCAAAAGCAAGTTGTTTCATACAAGCAATCGAATCTTTCCAAGTGATTGTTTTTCCATTTGGATCAATACTGTCAGGTACAACAAATGTTTGGCTTTCAATACACATTGTGAACCATCTTTTTGAAACACCATTAATTACTGTATCCATTTCACCTTCGTGTTTATAACAAGCTGGTGATTCTAAGAAGTTAAAACCTAAATATCCAAAACCTTTACCGGCTTCACCTTGGTCGCCATTAGTCCATTGGATCGCTAAGTTTAAGCTGTCTTCTTCTGAATAAAATCTAATTTTGTCGTTTGCAGCACCTTGTTGTGAGCGTCCTAAAACTGCGATATCAATATCCATTACAGGTGCCATCCAGCACTGTAATAATGTATCTGAAGAATAATTAATAATATCATATCTTAAAAAGATAAAATCTCTATAATCTCCAAAACCCCAAGAATAAATTGTATTTTCAATTTGAAGTCTTAATGGATATCCTAAGTTCTTTCTAAAACCAAGACCACCATCAAATTCATTTAAATCAGTATCTTTAAATGTTGAGAAGATATCTTCTCCTGAAATAAATGCTGGACCTTTAGGAAATATATCATTTTTTCTTGTTTCTTGATCATAAATATAATAACCGAAATATCTGTTATTCTTCAATGTGTCTGATTCATTTGTACTTGAATCCCAAATTGGCCAAGCTGGACCTAAACCATCAGTTGGTAAACCATCTGATTTTCTATAGTCTGTGGAATAGAATAATCTGTATTTATATATATCAGCTGTATATAATAAATCACCGTCTTCAATTCTACCAGGAATAAACCAAGATTTACCATTGTTTGGGTTATAAGAAATTTCAACGAATTTCCTATAAATTGTATCATTTGGCACTTTTTTAACTGAAGCAAACCAAATACCACCACCAAAGATGTATTGGTTTACTGATCCTCTAGGCCAATAACCACCACCGGTATTTGATATTTCTACGTTATTACCAAATATACCATAGTTTGTATTATAAAAGTCAATATTACTTACTGTATTTTTCTGTAAGTCATAAGTTCTTTTAACTGCTCTTTGAGCTTCATCTTTGTCTTTTTGTACTTTAGTTCTTGCGGAAACATCTAATGAACCTGCAATTGCTAAAGACATTAAGAAAAAGACGAATATATTTTTTATTTTAAACATTTTTTTACCTTTATTCGTTTGCAAATTACATTAATTAAAATCTAAACATCATACCGAAATAAACCTGTCTTGGAGCTAAATAATTACCTTTGAACTGACGAGCAGTTGTTAGATAATTAATATAACTTTGGAATCTTTCAGCTTGTGTTACGATACCATTATTATCAAAATCTGCATATGTACTGTATAATCTGTTACCATAAGAATCATATTGTTCTGAACCAAAAGTCTCGCTTCTTGCATAATCAGCTTCTTTATAATAAGCTACTGATGATCCAATATCTGTTTGTTTTCTATAGAAGCTCACACCATCATCATTAGGATCAGCTGTTCTTGTATAGAATGAAGCAATTTGAGTATTGTTCAATAAGTTTTCAATATCAAAGAATATTTCGATAGATGAGTTACCTGCTCCATCGCCAAACCAATCTTTTAATAAGAATGCTTTTTGAACTCTCAATGTTGTACTCCAAATTGAAGGTAATCTTTCAGCATTATATTCACTTATTAATTTACCTGATGCATCAACTCTTGTATAAGGTGTACCTGATTGATAGAAAGCAGTTAAATTAATTTGAGCATTTTCTAATAAATTTAAGCCATAAATTGATGGTCCTTCGTTGTTACCCCAAAATACGTTAATGTTAGCATTAACTCTGTGTCTTCTATCGTAACTTAATGGATATTCAACTAATGGATATGCAGGTAAATTTGTATAAGGATCTACTGGAGCATTGTAGTTTGAACCAGGAGATGAAGATGTACCTGTTGTATAAGATAAGTTATAATTCAATGTTAAACCTAAGTGATCCATAGGTCTTTTTCTTAATGATACTTCAAGACCTCTTGAATTACCAAATTCAGAAACTGCATATAAATCATAAGGAACTGGAATTGCAGGAATTTTTTTAGTTCCTAACTGATTGTATATATCTTTATAATAGAATGATACATCCATTGCAAAATCATCAGTTAACTGATTTACATAAGAAACCTGATAAGTGTTTTGTCTTTGTGCTTCCATATTTGGATCGCCTAAAATCTGATTTCCTCTAATCTGTGAGATTACAAAAGCATCATACATATTTTGTAATTCAGGCATTTTAAAGTATAAACCATAAGCGATAGAAATATTTGATCTATCTGTTATAGGATAAGTAACATTGATTCTAGGGCTTAACTGCATTTTAAGTTTTGATTGTGCAAAACCTGAGTCAGCTGTAATAGAAACGAAGTTAAATGAAGGAATTCTATATATAGAATTTGGATTAAAGAAATCAAATCTTAAACCTGGGCTAATAATAACACCTTTGTAAGTAATCTGATCTAATACATAGAATGAACCTCTCCAAGGTTTCATAGGTTTTGCAGCAGCATCTTTAGCTTTTTGGTCATCTGAATAAAGATTGCCACCCCATTCGTCGGTATAAACATCAAAGAATGGTGAACCATCATAAGGCATTGAATTTGAGTGTAATTCCATCTGATAGAATCTTGCTTCAAAACCTGTTTTTACTGAATGATTGAATTTTCCAATTGAAAAATCATTTGTATAACTACCATCAGCTTGGAAATATGAACCTTTTCTATAACTTACACCACCACCTGCACCAGATGTTGCAAAGAAGTTAGGTAAACCGTAAGGATTATATGAGCCAGTAGAGTTTCCAGCGCCTTCTTTATAACCTGTTAATGGGTTTAATAAAGTAGTTTCCATATCAAGATATCCATCAGCTGATTTACCGAATGGATTTGTTAGTTTTTCATAATTATCAAGAATATGATTTGAACCAGCAACTAAATCGCTACCTTTTAGAGTATAGATATCCTGTGGATACCACATATCATAACCTTTGAAATAATTCGGAGAAGACAAATCTTTTCTTCTACCGGATTCATCATTATTAGAACTATAAGAAACTGTTAATTCATAAAAACTATGGTCATTTAATTTATGATTAATTCTACCATAAATTGATGATTGAGTAATATTAGAAACATTTTGTTTTGCTAAGTTTTCAGGCATCCCATTGCTTTCAAGTTTATTAGTAGCAGGATTTAATATCATACCCATATCTTGTGAATATATCCATCCCCAACCATTACTTTCAACATTTGTCATACCAAAAGAACCACCAAGATAAAAATCAACATCCTTAATAAAATTGAATTTCAATTTACCTGTAATGTTTTTTACATAAGTTTCATTATTTGGAAGTTGTCCTAAATTATTTCCAAGTGGATCATAAATTTCATATCCGTTTGAACGGAATTCTTCATAAAAGTTAGAACCTGAAATAAAGAATGTAGATGAACCATTTGTAAATGGAATTGGACCACCAACACCAAATTCAACTTTATTTTCATTTGAACCTTGTAATTTTTTACCTTCACCAGTTTCAACTGCTCTATAATAAGTATTGAATTTTTCTAATGCTAATCCAGAACTTTGGCTACCATTAAGTGAAGATAAATCAGTTCTATATCTTAAGAAACCATCATAACGATCATCTCTACCTGATCTGATAACTGTATTAACAACTCCACCTAAAGCATCGCCATATTCTGCAGAGAAACCACCGGTTAAAACCTGTACTTCTTCTGTTGCAAATGCTGATACCATTGGTGAATAAGTTAAACCACCAGAACCAATACCACCTGAGAACTGGTTACCCACATCCAAACCATCAACTCTAATTTGAGTTTCTGAAGTACGTGAGCCACGAATGTTAAATCCATCACCACCGTTGAATACACCAGCACTCAAACCAACCATTGACTGGAGACCTTCTCTAGCTGTTGATTGAATTTGGTCGGCGTTGATTTTTACTTTTTTTCCAATTTCAGTTTTGTCAACCATAACTTTAGAAGCATCAACTAAAACTACTTTTGTAGTAATACCTTTCTGTTCTTCTAATTTTACAGTGATTTCTTCAGTTTCATCTGAAGAAATACTAACTTTAACTGAATAAGTTGGAAAACCAACCATAGTAACTTTAACTGAATGAGCACCGGCAGGGATATTTTGAATCATAAACCTTCCATCTGCTTTTGCAACAGCACCTAATTTGGTACCTTCAATTCTAATTGTTGCTCCTGCAAGCGGAGCATCCTTATCGTCAACTACTTTTCCTTTTAAGGTACCATAGATACCAGCAAAAGTATTAAGAGAGGCGAAAAGAAGTCCTAGCGTAATAAAAAATAATAATTTACGCATCATTAAACAACTCCTATATTTTTAAAATTTGTTTTAATATTCTTATTTTATTACTGTAAACAATTTTGTTACAGAATTACCATTTATCATCATATTAACGCTATAAACTCCCGAAGCAAAGTTTTTCAAATTTACTGGTAAGTTTGTGTTAATTTTATTGTCATTGATTGAAAGTACTTTATTGCCAAACATATCATAAATTACTAAATTGCTGATAATGTCATTTTCAGATGCATTAATTTTAATATTTGCAATTTCTGATGCTGGATTTGGTACAACATTAATATAAAGATTACCATCTGTTTTTGTGTTTTCTTTTACGTCAGTAATTCTTAATGTATTTAAACTATCTGCTGGATAAGGAACCATAAATAAAAATTCTTCTTCTGTTGGCAAATCTGTATAAGATACGAATGAACCAGGAGTAGGATTAGCTGAATAATTTATAAACATCCAATTTCTACCATTGATAGTTTTTACAGTATTACACATTGATGGAAATATTGCATCAGCTCCTGTTGTATAAGTGATTAATTTTGATTCTGCCCAAGATGTACCTGGTTGAGTTTGGGATTTCCAAGTAGCATAAATATGACCATAGAAACCTTCAAATGTTGTTAGGTTACCATCACTACCTTTGATTGTAACTTCTTTATAATCATCTCTAACTAATCCTGAGAATGTAAGATATAAATTATTGTTATCATCAACACCCAATTGAGGATAGAAACCTAATGAATGACCAAATCCAGCTCCAACTCTATATCTATTTGTAGCTAATTGACCTTCAGTAGTATCACCAACAGCTGATGCTATTAATTCGATTCCAGTTTTATTGTTTTCGTATGTATATAAAAAGCTTCTATATAATAAAGTACCTGTTGACCAAGTATTCACAGTATCCCAAGATACTAATTCACCATTATTTAAAACGCCTTCGCCTTTTAAATAAGTACTAAATACTGGTGTTACAAAATGTGCAACATTATTCTTATCTAAAACAACATCAATCATTGTTCCTGATGAATAAACAGTATCAGTAACAATTGAAGATTTTCCACCACCTAAATCACCAGTATTATAATATTTATTATGACCAGAGCTAAAAACGATTGTTGGAGTTGACCAAGTAACTCCATTATCTTCTGATTTTCTATAATTTAAATTATAAAAATCATCAGTATAAGCTATTACGATTTTATTATCTTTTGCATCGATAGCATAAACATCAGCACCAACGCCACTATTCTGTTCTCCATCGAATGCATTTGGACCTGTCATCATAATTTCATTTGACCAAGTAGCTCCACCATCAGTAGATCTTCTATAACCTATTTCGCCATATTTATCTAATGTGTTAGTGTTATTTGTCCAAGTATAAATTGTATGTAAAACTCCAGCACCATCAATAGCTGTTCTTGCCCATAATGGATTTGAATTTGAACATAAATTTGATTTGAAAACATTGTCTTCAAATTCATTATTTTTTGACCAAATTATACTTCTAAATGAATTAGGAGCTGTTGAATCGTGGGAAGTAGTTCCAACAGAACCATTAGGGAATTGAACTATTGAAGGCCAGCCAGTTCTTACTTTGTTACCATTTAATTTTTCGATTGGTGATTCAAACAAACTTTCAGTATAAATTCCAGTTGGATCAGTTACATCTATTGATTCATAAAATGTACCTCTATTAGGCCAACCAGTATTTTGTGTAACTTCGCACATCCACATTGTTTGGATATAGCTTCTACCACCAGTTGTAAATAATTTTGATCTTTCTGCCATACTTGCATTAGTTTGAAGATCATAATATGTTGAACCCCAATAAACACCAGGCATTTTTGATGGATCAATAGCAGTTGTTCCTAAAATATCTTCTGAAAATGATTTTTTTTCGATTCTTTCGAAACCTGTCTTATCAGATTTCGTATATCTAATAGGTTTGTCGTAATTATATTGAACTTTTGATGCCTCACTTGTAAAAAGTATATTATTTGCAGTTGGTGCAACAATAGCATTTTTAATTAAGTTCTTTTCAAAAGCTTTTGATGCTTTGATAGTCTTAGCATTAAGATTACCTAATGCAATAGCAAAAGTCAAAGTTACAACGAACAACTTTGTAATATTTTTTATCATAAAA
>CAIWET010000239.1 GCA_903911805.1 uncultured Ignavibacteria bacterium
AAAAAGTAAAAGAACTGATAAGAGATCAAAAGAAATACCGGGGGCCAACAAATAACACACTACACTAGAAAAAACAACAGTAAAACTTAAGGTGAATTTCATCAAAAGATAATAACCTTGAAGTATGATAAATTGTCAAAATTTTAATACTTTTTGCATATAAATATATAATTCTATAATTTCCCAAAATTATTTCTCTAATTAATTCATTCTGAACTTCTGGAACCATTCTCCCAGATAACGGAAAATCTTCTAATTTTTCAGCAAGGTTGATAATTTTATCAACTGTTTCTGAAGCATAATACAATGAATCTTTAGAAATAAAATCATATATTTCTTTTAAGTCATCTTTGGATTGTTCAGTCCAAACTATCTTTTCCATCCAACAACCTGAGCTTTCAAGTCAGAATGAGAAATCACTTTCCCCTCATTAACTTGCAAAATACCTTTTTCGATTTTATAAATTAAAAACATACGTTCAATTAATTCATCAAATGTTGTTTCTGAATTAATATTTTGAGTTACATCAATTAATTTATCTTTTATAGATAATAAATTCATTATTTTTTTCCTTTTCTTTACTAGAAATATTTACGATTTAATAACTCATTTATTTATATCGGCAATTCAATACAAAATGTCGTACCTTTACCCAATTGAGTATCTTTAACGTAGATCTTTCCTTCGTGGTATTCTTCAATTATCCTCTTGGATAAACTTAAACCTAAACCCCAGCCACGCTTTTTGGTAGTATAACCTGGTTCAAAAATTAATTTCTTTTGGCGTTGTAATAATCCTTTACCATTATCACTTACTATAATTATTAGTTTTGAAAGCTTATGTTTTGCTTCAATTTTTACAAATCCCTTTTTGGTTTCGATTGCTTCTGCACTATTTTTAAGCAAGTTTTCGAAAACCCAAGCGAATAGTTCAGGACTTACTTCGGCAAAAATTTCTGATTCAATTTCTCTAATTATTTCTACTTTTCTGCCCAGGTGAGGCAATCTCTTTTCAAAATAAACGCTAACTTCTTCTAATATTGCCGAGATGTTAGCGATTTTCTTTTCGGGTTTAGAGCCAATTTTAGAAAATCTAGTAGCAATAATGCTTAATCGATTAATATCGTTTTGCATCTCGTCAACTGTTTCTTCGATTTGCTCAGGATTATCCTTATTGTATTTGAGTAATTCCATCCAAGCCATCAAACTCGATAATGGGGTGCCAAGTTGATGTGCTGCTTCTTTAGACATTCCAACCCAAACTCGCGATTCTTCGTTTTTCTTAATGCTACTGAATGCTAAATAACCAATCAATATTAAGACTGAGACAATCAATACTTCAATTAATGGAAAGATTTTTAAATTTGAAATCAAATCTGAATGATTATAATACAATTTTGCAAGAAGTTTGCCCTCATTGTCTGCAACTGAAATAGGATCATAAGATTTCATTTCTTTAATTTTATTCTTCAAAAACTCCTTTTGTTGTTCTTTGCTTAGAGTGGAATCAAGTTTAATATTGAGCATATATTGACTGAATGGCTCAAGAGGCTCGTCATTGTTATCAGTCATTATCATTGGGAATGTAATTGTTGGCGAGATTTTCTCAATCAAATAGATTAAATCTTCGGTATTGGCATTTGGATCAGAAAATCTTTTTATAATATCCGCATAATAATTTAAATAATTCTTTTCAGTTTTAATTAAACTATCAACCAAACTATTTATATAAATAAAAGCGCTAACAAATACTATTGTAGCGCCTAATATTAGAGTGATTTTAATCTGCCATTTAGAAAATGACTGGAATAAAAGGGAAGTTAATATTTTTTTAATTCTTTGAAAAAATTTCATTATCAATCTTCCCAATTCAATTTAAAATTGATGTTTTTCAATATCATCAAAAGCTAACTCTACTTGAGTGCTTTCAGTCATATTTTTTAAGATTATCGTACCTTTTGCAATTTCATCATCACCAATTATTACTGCATATTTTGCACCTAATTTATTGGCTTCGCGCATTTGCCCTTTAACAGATTTTCTTACTAGATCATTTTGGACATTAAAATTGCGTTTTCTTAAAACTTCAGATACAAAATATACTTTATCTAAATATTTTTCAGAAGTAGATGAAATATAGAAATCTGGTTTTGATTCTAATTCAGATAATTTATTTAAAGAATCAAGAATAATTATTAATCTTTCTACTCCAAAGGCAAAGCCAACTGCTGGATTAGGTTTTCCACCCAATTGCTCAATCAATCCATTATATCTTCCACCACCACCAAAAGAATCTTGTGAACCTAAAGCATTACTTTGGAACTCAAAAACTGTATGATTGTAATAATCCAAACCTCTAACAAGTTTTGGCTCTATAGTAAAATTAACATTTAATTGAGATAATAAATTAATTACTGTATCAAAATGATTTTTGCTTTCTTCGTCCAAATAATCAATAATATTAGGTGCATTTGCAATTATTAATTTATCTTTTTCATCTTTAGAATCAAGAATTCTCAATGGATTAATATCTAATCTTCTTTTGCTGTCTTCAGAAAGTCCATCTTGATTTTCAATCAAATAGCTTTTTAGTGCATCTCTATAATTATTTCTTGAATTTTCTGAGCCAAGGGAATTAATATTCAATTTGTAATCTTCAATTCCTATTTCTCTGATTATCGAATTTGCTAATAATATTACTTCAACGTCACTTTCTGGAAAAGGAGAAGCAATACACTCTGCACCATATTGGTGGAATTGGCGTAATCTTCCTTTTTGAGGTCTTTCGTAACGGAAATATGGTCCAAAATACCAGAATTTTGACGTGGTTCCCAATTGTAATAAATTATTCTGTACTACTGAACGAATCAAGGCCGCTGTTTGTTCTGGACGCAATGTAACAGAGTCTCCACCTTTATCAATAAATGTGTACATCTCTTTATTTACAATGTCAGTACCTTCGCCAATTCCTCTATGGAATAATGCTGAGTCTTCAAAAATAGGTGTTCTTAATTCGGTATAACCATATTTTGTGGATACTCTTCTGAAAGTATCTTCTAAAAATTGCCATTTATGAATTTCGCTTGGCAATGTATCTTTAGTACCCTTTATCGATTGAATATTTTTCATTTTTATTTCTTAACTATCTTTAAATATACTTATTATTTTTAATTTCCAAACAAGCCAAACAGCTTCATAAATGATTTTTTTATTCATTTTTGAAACGCCGCTTCTTCGGTCTATAAAAACTATTGGAAGTTCAAATATACGAGCTCCTAATTTCCACATTTTGAAATTCATTTCAATTTGGAATCCGTAACCATTTGTTTTTATGCTCTTTAAGTCGATTTTTCTTAGAAAACTAGCTCTGAAGCATTTGAATCCACCTGTAGCATCATAAACTGGCAATCCTGTTACAATTCTTGTATATAAATTTGCTCCATAACTCAAGAAAAGTCTGCGAAGTGGCCAATTAACTACATTTACCCCAGTTTTGTAACGGGATCCTATTACCAAATCATAATGCTCAATTTGCTCTAAAAACCTTGGAATATCCTCTGGATTATGAGAAAAATCAGCGTCCATCTCCATAATATTATCAAAACCTCTATCGAGACAATAGCCAAACCCATCGCAATATGCAGTACCAAGTCCCATTTTGCCAGGACGTTCAATTAAATGAATGCGGTCATCATTTGCCATCAATGATTTAACTGCAGCGGCAGTTCCATCAGGAGAATTATCATCAACAATTAAAATGTTTAAATCTTCTACAACTTTATGAATTGCTTCAATTATTTGATGAATATTTTCTATTTCATTGTAAGTTGGGATTACTACTATACTTTTCATCTTTAATCCTTATGCTTGGCCGTGGCCTTTTAGTACTACAAATACAGTTCTGATTATTATTTCAATATCTAAACGAATAGACATATTTTCTATATAATAGAAATCATCTTTTAAACGATTTTCTATCTCTTCTATTGACTCTACGTATGGTTTATAGTTTACTTGCCACCATCCTGTTAGTCCAGGACGTACAACGAGTCTTCTTTTGTAATAGGGCAATTGTTCTGAAAATTTATTTACAAAAAATGCGCGTTCAGGCCTTGGACCTACAATGCTCATTTCGCCAATCAATATATTCCAGAATTGGGGTATTTCATCCAAATGTGATTTTCTAAGGAAGTATCCGAACTTAGTAACTCGGTTATCGTTAACTTTGGTCCATCTTGGGCCGTTCACTTCCGAATCTGTTCGCATTGAGCGGAACTTGAATAGCATAAATTCTTCGCCATCGAGTCCAACTCTTTCTTGCTTGTAAATTATTGGTCCAGGTGAATCTAATTTTACTAATATAGCTGTTAATAACCAAAAGGGAGAACCCAAAATTAACACAAAAAAGCTAAACACTATATCAATAAAACGCTTTAAAGCTTCTTGCCAAGGTTTCAGCAATTGATAGCTAATATCAATTAGTGGAATGCCATAAAGTGGAAGAGTTCTAACTTGACCAGTGAAAATACCATATAAATCTGGGATGATTTTAACTGCTATGTTATTTTCAGAAGCAAGATAAACTATTTTCATCAATGTTGAATGATCAGATGTTTCTGATGTAATAAATATTTCAGAAATTTTATTATTTTTGATTATTTCTGCAAGATTTTCAAGGTTTCCAAGAGAGACCAACCCCTCGATATTGCTGGTATTATCCAGAGGGATATAACCAATTGTTTTATAACCCCAAGCAGTCGCACTTTCTGTTTTTTTATAAATATCAATAATAGTTGATTGATTACCAATTAATAATGTTGGTAACCATATTATTCGCTTTTGCCTGAGAGTCTTTTGTAATTTTCTTATTATTAACCTTCCAGCAATCGAAAATACAGATAATATTAAAAAATAAATTAAGAATAATAATCTTGGAGATTGACTTGAATCAAAAAATACTAAGAAGAATACGAATATATTCCCTAAAAAGGTCACTTTTAATAATGTAAAGAACTCATCAAAAGGAGAACGTATATACCAATTGCGATAAAGCCCACCAATGAAAAATGAGAAAATCCAGAATACTATTAAAACTGTGTTTACTAATGAAAATGAAACTATATCAAAGCTTGCTACTCGTTCAAAAATGCCGGATTCGAATCTAAAGAAATAATGAATAATATTTGCAATTGTAATTGCAATTATATCAGTAAAAATCTGCAGCGAAGTTGGTGAAGATAGCAAAGATTTATTTATATTTGATTTGATACTATTCATTCCTTAACCAATTTTCTCCCATTTTGAATTCTGACCACCAAATAGAAATCTGATGATTCCAAATAAAAATCCTACATTCATTATTAAAACAAACAATGCAAGACGGAATAATTTAATTTTAATCTTTAATTTATCAAAAATATACCCTAAAAATCCCATTAAATAGAATATTCCTTGCAAATAAATCAATGGATATTTTAAAAATGATTCTTCGGGTAATATTATTGCCACTACTAATAAGTAAATCAATATTAGTGGCGATAGATACCTTAATAATTTATGTGACCATAAGAAAAAACTGCTCCAGCCATAATTTGGTAATAATAATTGCCAATTAGCCTGAATTGTAGCCAAACCACCAGCAACCATTCTGACTCTACGTTTTAATTCGGCTGATAAGCTCTTTTCTCTGATCTCATCAACAACAGTAGTTTTATCAAAAATAAATCTTTTTTTACATTTTGCAGTAAATATAACATTAAAGAAATCATCACAGACTTTGTCATTAGGTTGGGATGTAAGATTTGATTTTTTTACTATATATAAAGTTCCTAATGCATTGGTATTCCCGAAAATTTTTGATTCATTATCTCTAATTACGGTTTCCATTTTTTGATAAAAAGTCTCACCATCTCTTCCAGCATTATCATTGATTATTCCTTTTTCGACAATATTCAATGTTGCCATTACTCCACCTACAGTTTCATCAACCAAATATGAGCTTAAATTCATTAATGAATTTTTTCTAATGCGAATGTCTGCATCCATAAAAACAACGTAATCAGTTTCAACTTTTTCTAATAGTTTATTTATAACAAGGTTTTTTCCACCTCGTTCAAAAATCCAATAGTTGATATTTTGATATTTTGTTTGTAATTCCTGAATTACTTTGTCAGTATTGTCTGTTGCACCATCGATGCCGACAAAAATATTGAATTTATCTTTAGGATAATCACAATTTTCTAATGACAGAATGCAATCTTCAATGTAATTTTCTTCATTATATGCTGCAATAAGAACTGTTAAAGCAGGTTGAAAATTTATATCTTTTTTGACAGGTTTTGAGAAATATTTAGCTAAGAATTTAAGTACAAAAGGATAAAGAGCAAAAACATAAATTGCAATGCAAATTAAAACAACAGCCTTTATTTCCAGAATTGTATAAATCATTAAAAGTCTTCGAATTTAATGCCAAATCTAAAAATATGTTCAGGTATGTCATTGATTAACCTTAATTTATAATATCCTGCTAAGTGAAAACCTCTTGTAAATTCGTATCCAAACTCAAGTGAAGCTGTCAAAATGTTTTCTCTGTTTCCGTCTAAAAATGTCACAGTTCCGCTATCTCTAAACCAATTAATAGTATTATAAACATCTCCACCAACATTTTTGGTGATTTTACCATTGGAATCTAATTCATTTTTTCCGTGTCTGATATAAGATAATCTCAATTTAATTGGATATCTATTGCCATACCAATATTGCATCAAAAATGAAGTTTCATCTGAATTAGGTTGCAAACTTCCTGCAAAAAGCATACTATCATTTGTTAAAGCATTTTGAAAATTGAAATGAGTATAAGTATAAGGCTCAACTCTTGCATATTCGGCACCCAAATCAAAATCACCCAAAGATGACATTATTGCAATATTACTTGCAGATTTATTACTCCAATATCCAGTTCCAATTTTACTAAAAATAATATCATCAAGGAAGTAAGTTCCTTTTATCTGAACATTATTTATCGGACGAAATGTTAAGTCAACACCCATTAATGAATTATCTCTATCTCTTAAAGCGTGCTCTAATGATTTGAAAAAACTCAATGGATTAATATATGCCAAATCATAAGCTCTATTTGAATAAATTATACTTTCGCTCAATCCGATTTCACCCCACTCAGGTTGAATTGCAAATCTATGAGTTACAAGATATTTAGAAGGAATTATTGCATCGCTACCAGCTATATGCAAACTATCGTGATAACCCAGTAATCCAAAATTTGAAAATCTATATTCAAAACCTTTGAATTTGGCACCTACACTGACTCCATCGGCTGGAGGAGCATTAGTTGATAAATATAAATGTTGATTTAATCCTGCTCCAATTGTTCTGTTTTCTCTACCAATAATTGCATAAAACCAATCATTATCATATCTGATATGAGATTCTGATACGTCAAAATCACTATTAAGATATACAAATTTAATGTTTTGAGCAATTTTTGGGTCTTCTAATGCTACTTTATGATTCCCAGATAAAACTGTACCATTGGTAGCTTGTAAATTATATCCAAAATTATCGTTAATTGTACCAAAAATCTTACCACCAAATTGAGCAAAAACAACATTATCGCTATTTGCATCATTTTTTTTATAAAATCCTTCCAATGAACCGAGTGGACTCACTTGTAAATTCTTTTTGGCATCTTTGTGACGATAAACGAATTTTTCTTGATCTTTGATTAATCCACTAAAAAGAACTTGATTTGAATCAGTATCTGAATAAAACACAACAGCGTTATCGCGATGAATGATTTCAAATTCTTTAAGATATTTTTCTAAAACTGAAGCATCGTTTTCAGAAAAATGAACTTTTTCTGGATTATTTTTCATCTCTGTCAAAATTGCAACAATTTCTTTTCTTTGCAATGGCAATTGAGATAAAGATTTATGTTTTAAAAATCCCTTGTTTTCTGCTCTTAACAAGTAATCATATACAGGATGATATATAGGAACGTGTTCCACCTGAGCAAAAGTGCCAAGCGAAAAAGCTAGAAACAATATTAATATTAATTTTTTCATTTAAATAAGAAGTTCAAAACTGACACTAATGCAAATACTGATGTAACAATCAAATTGTATGTTTGAATGTCTGTACCTGGAGGATTGTCTGGTGTACGTGGAACGTAAACGTAATCACCAGCTTCAACCTGATATTCGTTATCGGCATCTACCCATACTTTTGTTTTTGCTTTGATAACTCTAACTCTTCCAGATTTACCACCTTTTGCAATTCCACCAGCTTTTTCTAAATACCATTCTAAATTCTTTTTATCTTTAAAAGAAATAAATCCTGACATATTCACTTGTCCAAAAACGTAAACACCTGTCGGCTTTGATGGAATTACAATTAAATCTCCATCTTGAAGCTGAACATCGTTTTCTTTAATATTCTTTTCAAAAAGTGCTACAAAATCGCTTGCAACATAAGGCTTTCTATTGTAAATATCATTTTTGAATCTGGTAGAATCTTCCATTGTTAAATCGCTATATTGGAATAAATCAGTATAGTATTTATTATCCATTGCGTTAAGCTCTTCTTCAACTTTTGCATCTTTTCTTAATATATATGCAATCGGCAAATAAGCATCTTTAGTAAATCCGCCAGATTGATTGATTATTTCAGATAATTTATTTTCATTTTCGCTTAGTGGATAAATTCCAGGTTTTGCAACGTTGCCCATAACTGAAACTATTCCAAGATTTTGAGATTTTTGCTCTTCTTTTCTTTTTGCAATGATTTTTGCACCAGGACTTAATTCCAAATCTTCAGAATAAGCTTTTGCAGAACCATTATTATAAACAATAACATCACTTAAAGAATTTCCAGGAAGCACTCCACCTGATAATTTCATTAATAATCCAGCTTTATCACCTTTTTTATAAACAAGATTTACTGGATTGATTACTGCTCCTGAAATTGAAATCATTTCTGAATTTTTTGATTCTGGAATGAAAATTACTCTGTCGCCTTCGGTAATATATGGATTGAGATTTACATCCTGATAAGCTAAAGCATAATCAATATCTGCTAAAATTGAAGTTCCGTCAGAGTGAATAATCAAAATATTTCTAAAATTATTTAAATTATTTGTAGGAATTCCAGTTTCAGAATAAGTCTTCATTTGGCTTAATCTATTGTTCATCTTGTTATTGTAGAAAAAGCTATATGGTTGCGAAGTCATCATTGAGTTGCTTGCAGTTGCTGTAATCATATTTAAAGCTGAGCTTAATGAATATGATGCTGGCATAGTATATGTACCTGGGAATTGGAAATTTCCTTCAATGCTAATCATTACATTTCTTGATTGCTGAAGAGAAACGGCAGGCTCAGCATTGGAATTTCTCTTTTTAACTTCCTTAACTATTAATTCTTTTGTTTGAGTTAGTGTCAATCCTTTTGTATTAACTAAGCCAATTCTTGGGATTAATGCAAGATTTTCAGGAGTAATTTCAATAATTTCCTGATTAGTAGAAGCGGTGATATTAATTAACACTAATTTATCGCCTGGACCAACTTTATATAAATCTGGATTTACTGGATTTCCAATAGGAAAAGCATTGTTTTGTGTTAATTTATCTGTTGAAAATTTATTCATCATTTCTTCTTGAAGTAATTTATCAACATCTACAGGTGAAGCTCCTTTTTGGGCAAATAGTCCAAAACTCGCCAAAAGAATGATTGCCAAAATCTCTTTAATTCTCATACTCACTTAAATATTTTATTTGTAATAATTTCTACAATTCTGTCAGCAGTATTCCCATCCCAAAGTGGAGGAATAATGCCGGTTTTTTTATCATTATTTAATATTTTTTCAACTACATTTTTAATTGAATCATAATCTGGATTTACTAAAATATTAGTTCCAAGCTTGATTGTGCTTGGTCTTTCTGTTGATGTCCTCATAGTTACACAAGGTTTTTGCAAGAAAGTAGTTTCTTCCTGAATTCCTCCGGAATCAGTTATAACAAAGTCGCAATTAATCATTAATTTCAAGAAATCGATATACCCGAGGGGATCTGTTAAAATTAAATTTGTTATTGATTTTACTCTATTATTTAGAATGTCATCGCTTTCAATCATCTTTTTGGTTCTTGGATGAACTGGGAAAATAATCTGGCGCTTTTGAGCAATAAAATCAAATAAATCAATTAATGAATTTAATTGCTTTGGTTCGTCCACATTACTTGGGCGATGAATAGTAGCTAAAACATAATTGTTTTCGGTAACATTCAATTTATTTAAAATATCAGATTTTTCTGTTTTTGGTGTTGCAAAAACTAAAGAATCAATCATAGTATTACCTACAAAAAATACTCTTTTGGGGTCAACGCCTTCTTTATTTAGATTTTCTTCGGCACTTTCTTCAGTGATAAATAAATAGTCAGAAATAGCATCAGTCGCCATTCTATTGATTTCTTCAGGCATTTTGCGGTCATAGCTGCGTAAACCAGCTTCAACGTGAGCGGTCTTTATTCCCAATTTGATTGCTGTTAAACTGCAAGCAATTGTTGAATTTACGTCGCCTACAACAATAATAAAGTCTGGTTTTTCTTCAATCAGAACTTTTTCGAATTCAATCATAATTTTTGCAGTTTGTTGAGCATGACTTCCAGAACCAATATTCAAGAAATATTTTGGCTCAGGCATTTCCAAATCCTGAAAAAATGCAGTGGACATAGCATAATCATAATGTTGCCCAGTATGTACTAAGAAATGCTCTACCTTGTCGCTGACTTTTTGAAAAGCTCTATGAATTGGAGCAACTTTCATGAAATTTGGTCTTGCTCCAACAACAGAAATCACTTTTATCATTTGCCGTCTCCAAGTAAGACGATATTTTCTCTATTTTCTACCTTTTTGCAAGCATTACGAGTATCAATAACTACTTTTGAGTTATTTGCAATCATTTCGAAATCAAAACTTGTATGGTCTGTTGTAATAAGAGTTATATCATAACTTTGAATAACTTTTGGATCAATTTTTAATATTGATTTATATTTTTTATTATGAATTTCAATTTCTGGAATAAATGGATCGTAATATTCAATATTTGTGATACCTTCGGTAATCATTATTTCAGCTACTTTGAGTGCTGGAGAATGCCTTAAATCATCGACATCGCGTTTGAATGCAACACCAAGAATCAAGATTTTTGCATCTTTCATAGTGATTGGTAATTTTGCGATTTCTTTAATAACCATATCTTTTACATAAAATGGCATATCTTCATTGATTTCGGCAGCTAATGTAATAAAATTAGTTACAAAATCATATTCTCTTGCCATCCACGCTAAATAATAAGGGTCAATCAGTATGCAATGTCCGCCAATTCCAGGTCCTGGATAAAACGGCATAAAACCAAAAGGTTTAGTAGATGCAGCATCCACAACTTCCCAAATATTAACTCCAATACGGTCACAAAGTTGAGCCAATTCATTTACTAAAGCAATATTTACGCCCCTAAAAATGTTTTCGAGAAGTTTTTCCATTTCAGCAATTGCTGGAGAACTTACTTCGACAACTTTTTCAACAGCAATATTTGTAACCGCAGCTGCTAATGTAGTGCAGCTCTTAGTTATACCACCAACTGCAATTGGAGTATTTTTTGTATTCCAAACTTTATTTCCTGGATCAATTCTTTCGGGTGAAAATGCTAGGTAAAAATCTTCACCGACTTTTAAACCAGATTTTTCTAATAATGGTAAAACATATTTCTCAGTTGTACCAGGGAAAGTAGTAGATTTCAAGATTACAACTTGATCTTTCTTCAAGTATTTTGCAACGGCTTTAGTAGAATCAACGATATAAGTAATATCTGGATCTTTGTTTACAGTGAATGGAGTAGGAACACAAATGAAAATAGCATCACATTCGGAAACGTGACTGAAATCATCTGTTGGGATAAGGAATCCTTTCAATACTGCGCTTCTAACGTCATCATCGCTAATATCTTTGATATAATTTACACCTTCTTTTAAAGTATTAATCTTATTTTGATCTACTTCAAAACCCATAACTCTGACGCCTTGATTTGTAAATTCAATAGCTAAGGGCAATCCAACATAACCAAGTCCTACCACTCCGATTGTGATATCTTTGGATTTGATTTTTTCTAATAACAACTCAATATTTCTGTTTTTTACTTCTTTTTTCATATTTATCTCAATAATATTTCAATTATTTCCATATTGTAAATTATAATATTCCATATAAGAACCATCAATGATTCTATTGCACCAGTCTAAATTATTTAAATACCATTCAACTGTATTTTTAATGCCCTCATCAAAATTTATTACGGCTTTCCAGCCTAAAAGTTCTTGAATTTTAGAACTATCCATTGCATATCTACGGTCGTGTCCAGGCCTATCCTTTACATATTTTATTAAACTCTCTGGTTTACCTAATATATTAAGAATCAATTTTACTATTTCGATATTTGTTTTTTCAGTATCGGAACCAATATTATAGGATTCTCCACTTTTACCATTTTGGTAAACAGCCCAAATCCCAGAACAATGGTCATCAACGTGAATCCAATCCCTTACGTTCATTCCATCGCCATAAACAGGCAATTCTTTATTATTTAAGGCATTCATTATCATTAAAGGAATTAGCTTTTCAGGGAATTGAAAAGGACCATAATTGTTTGAACATCTTGTAATCATTGCATTTATGCCATAAGTATGAACATAAGCCATTACCAAATGATCTGCTGAGGCTTTGGATGCTGAGTAAGGGGAATTTGGTGAAATCGGAGTTAATTCAGTGAATTTCCCAATTTCGCCTAAAGAACCATAAACTTCATCTGTAGAAACCTGTACATATTTTTTTATATTAAATTCTCTTGTTAAGTCCAAAAGAACTGAAGTACCTTTAATATTTGTTTCAATAAAAGGAGCAGAATCAATTATTGAGCGGTCAACGTGAGATTCCGCAGCAAAATTAATAATAGAATCAATATTATTTTCAATCAAAATCTGCTTAATAAATTCTTTATCCTGAATTTTACCTTTAAAAAAATGATAATTTTCTTTTTCTTCAATTTCCTTTAAATTCTCTAAATTACCAGCATAAGTCAAGTCATCAACATTGAAAATATTGATGTTTCTACCAATATATTTTCTTATGAAATTACTGCCAATAAATCCACAACCGCCTGTAATTAATATATTTTCCTTAGCTTCCAAAACAACCATTTTATTTTTGTACATATTAAACAAGCTAAATTACAGAAAATTATAAGTTTAACCAAACAAAATAGGAATTATTCAACTTTATAATAAAATGAAATAATGATTAATTGTAATATAATATTAAATCAGCTAATCATTATCTAGTG
>CAIWET010000240.1 GCA_903911805.1 uncultured Ignavibacteria bacterium
AATTAAATTAAATAAATTTATTTTGTTTAAAAGCGTCAATTTTCTTTGAAGTTAAATGATTTGAAAAAAAAATGAATTTTATGAATAAATATAATCAATTAAAAGAATTATTGGATAAAAGAATCCTTGTGCTAGATGGCGCTATGGGAACTATGATTCAAAGATATAAATTAACAGAAGCTGACTTTAGAGGCGAAAGATTTAAGGATTTTCATAAGGATTTGAAAGGAAATAATGACCTTTTAGTCTTGACTCAGCCACAAATTATTAAGAATATTCATAATGAATATCTTGAGGCGGGCTCTGATATTATCGAAACTAATACATTTAATTCAAATGCAATTTCTCAGGCAGATTATAATCTTGAAAGCATTAGCTTTGAATTGAATTTTGAAGCTGCTAAGTTAGCTAAAGAATGTACTGCAATTTATAATCTCTCGAATCCCGAGAAACCAAGATTTGTAGCTGGTGCTGTCGGACCAACTAATAAAACTACTTCAATTTCACCTGATGTAAATAATCCTGGTTTCCGTGGTGCTACCTTCGATGAACTTCATACTGCATATTATGAGCAAATTGATGGATTAATTCAAGGTGGTTCTGATTTATTATTGATCGAAACAATATTCGATACATTAAATGCTAAAGCTGCAATCAAAGCCGCAGGCGATTATATGTTCGATAAAAAAATTGAGTTTCCAATTATGATTTCCGGCACTATTGTCGATTTGAGTGGAAGAACATTAACTGGTCAAACTATTGAAGCTTTTTGGCTATCGATAAAGCATACAAAAAATCTTATTTCTGTTGGATTGAATTGTGCATTGGGTTCATCTCAAATGAAATCATTTATTTCTGAGCTTTCTGATTTGTCGCATTGCTATACTTCGCTTTATCCTAATGCTGGATTGCCTAATGCATTTGGCGGATACGATGAAACTGCTCAAACAATGGCAAAAATTCTTCAAGCTTATTCTGAAGATGGATTGATTAATGTTGTGGGTGGATGTTGTGGAACTAATCCTGAGCATATAAGGGCAATTTCAGAATGTGTGCAAAATCTTGAACCAAGAAAAACCAGCGAAAAGAAGAAATACTTGCGTTTAAGTGGATTGGAAGCTTTAGTACAGCGCGAGGACAGCAATTTCATCAATATTGGCGAAAGAACAAATGTTGCGGGTTCAATTAAATTTGCAAGATTGATTAAAAATGAAAATTACGAAGAAGCATTGAAAGTTGCAGCTCAACAAGTTGAAAATGGTGCTCAGGTAATCGATATTAATATGGACGAGGGAATGCTTGATTCCGAAAAAGCGATGACCACTTTTCTGAATTATATTGCTGGCGAACCTGATATTTCTAAAGTTCCGATTATGATTGATTCTTCAAAATGGAGTGTAATTGAAGCTGGTTTGAAATGTATTCAGGGCAAATCTATTGTTAATTCAATTTCTCTTAAAGAGGGCGAAGAACAATTCAAAGATCACGCAAGAAATATTTTGAATTATGGAGCAGCCGTAATTGTAATGGCTTTTGATGAAGAAGGTCAGGCTGTATCTATTGAACGTAAAATTGAAATTTGCCAAAGAGCTTATAATATTTTAGTAAATGAAGTTGGATTTCCACCTGAAGATATTATTTTTGATCCAAATATTTTAACAGTTGGAACTGGAATTGATGAACATAGCGATTATGCCATCAATTTTATTGAGGCTACTCGATGGATTAAAAAGAATTTACCTTATGCCAAAGTAAGTGGTGGAGTGAGTAATCTTTCATTTGCATTTAGAGGCAATAATAAAATTCGTGAAGCTATGCACGCAGCTTTCTTATATCACGCTATTCAAGCTGGAATGGATATGGGAATTGTTAATGCTGGTCAATTGGAAATATACGCTGAAATTGAAAAAGAACTTTTGATTTTAGTTGAAGATGTGATTTTCAATAGACGAAAAGACGCAACCGAGAGATTAATTGAATATTCCACCAGAAATAAAGATTCTGAGCAAAAAGCTGAGCAAATTCTTGAATGGCGAACATTGTCAATTGAAGCAAGATTAAAACACTCTTTGGTTAAAGGGATTGTTGATTTTGCTGAAGCAGATGCTGAAGAAGCAAGATTGAAATACGATAACCCGATTAAAATAATTGAAGGTCCATTAATGGACGGAATGAATGAAGTTGGTGATTTGTTCGGTTCTGGAAAGATGTTCTTACCTCAAGTAGTAAAAAGTGCTAGAGTGATGAAAAAAACTGTTGCTTATCTTATTCCATTTATTGAAGAATCAATGAAAAGGAATTTGGAAAGTAATAAAAAAGGTAAAATTTTGATGGCAACAGTCAAAGGCGATGTTCACGATATTGGTAAAAATATTGTTGGAGTTGTTTTGGCTTGTAATAATTATGACGTGATTGATTTAGGTGTAATGTGCTCATCAGATAAAATTATCGCTGCAGCAATTGAACACAATGTTGATGTTCTTGGCCTTAGTGGGTTGATTACTCCTTCACTTGACGAAATGGTTCACGTTGCCAAAGAAATGGAAAAAGCTGGACTTAAAATTCCACTTTTAATCGGTGGAGCAACTACGTCAAGAGCTCATACAGCAGTAAAAATTGCTCCAGAATATTCAGGAACAGTTTTGCACGTATTAGATGCTTCAAAAAGCGTTCCAGCTGTTAGCCAATTATTGAACAAAGATTCAAGAGATGAATTTGCTGAAAATATTAAGATAGAATATCAGGAAATCAGAGAAAAATATTACGCTGGTAAAAAATCGAATGTGTTTGTAGAATTAGATTATGCAAGAGCTAATGGATTAAATTTTGATTATTCAAATTATGAAATTAAAGCACCAAATAAATTAGGAATTACTGAATATATTGACTTTCCTCTCGAAAAATTAAGAGATTACATTTCTTGGTCAGCATTTTTCCAAACTTGGGAGCTCAAAGGTAAATTTCCAAAGATATTTGAAGATGCAAAAATTGGAGAAGAAGCCAAAAAATTATTTGCTGATGCAAATGAATTATTGGATATGATTATTTCTCAGAAGTTATTCAAAGCAAATGGATTTATTGGAATTTATAAGGCTAATTCTGTAAATGATGATATTGAAGTTTATAATGATGATAATCATTTAGTCGCCAAATTCCATAATTTACGCCAGCAACAAAAGAAAAATCAAACAAATCAGCATTATTTGTCATTGTCTGATTATATAGCCCCAAAAGAATTAGGCAAAACAGATTATATAGGAATGTTTGCATTGACTGCCGGAATTGGAGCAGAAGAATTATCGAATACTTACAAAAATGACAATGAAGATTATAAAGCAATAATGGTTAAAATCCTTGCTGATAGATTAGCAGAAGCCTTTGCAGAATTTTTACATTATGATTTAAGAACAAATATTTGGGGTTATGATAATACTTCTGGAAATATTGATGAATTGTTAGATGAGAAATATACAGGTATTCGTCCAGCTCCAGGATATCCAGCTTATCCGGATCATTCAGAAAAAGAAACGATTTTTACCCTCCTGAAAATTGAAGAAAAGCACAATTTAACATTAACAGAAAGTTGGATGATGAATCCTCCAGCATCAGTCTGTGGATTATATTTTACTCATCCAGAGTCCAATTATTTCCCTGTTGGAAAAATTGTTAAGAATCAGTTAATTGATTACGCAAAGCGTAAAGGATTTTCAATAGAAAAAACAGAAAAATTGTTCTCGCAAATTATATCGTATTAATGCGATAATCGAAAAAATCACTATAATAAAATGGTAATATATCGTATAATTTGTTTATGAAAATGAAATGAATTATTAACTAACTAATTATTTATAATCCTTTGAAATTAAAAAGGTTTTCATTATTTTTGAAAGTTGTAAATTGGAAAAAATTTATTTTTATTATATAATAGAGGTTTTATGA
>CAIWET010000241.1 GCA_903911805.1 uncultured Ignavibacteria bacterium
AATGCATTTCAAGATGATTATTTTGATATTTGTCAGAAGATAATAAAAGACCCTAGTTCACTAAATTTAATCTTAAAAGATACATCTTATTGTTCAAAGGAATTAGTTAGAGTGTCAATTTTTGACGAAAATACAAAATATCTCAATAAACAACTTGATACTTTTAAACAAACAAATTATGTTATCGATTCAAGTTATGGTAAAAAGAGAATTATTTTTAATAATATAGATTCTTGTTCATTAAAATTAATTATTTATTCAAATAATTCAGCACAAAAAAAATTATTAATGTTTGGTTTTTATAAATTCAATTCAAATAATTGGAAAATTTCAAATATTATTTTCCATGAGGATGACTTTTTAGAGGAAAATTTTATTGAAAAAATAAGCTTAGATGAACCAATTGATAAAATTAATCAAATCATTAAAGATCCAAATAATATTACTCATTTGGAACTAGAATATTATGATTTGATTAACAAAAATAGAAATCAAAATGATTCAATAAAGATTAAAAGAGTACAAAATATTGTCAATGATTATGTTAATAAATTCAAAAGTTATTCATTTAATGATATTACTGAATTTGTTTTAAATTTTGGGGATTTGGAAAATGAGAAAATTCCTTTTATTACAATTACATTATGTAATAAAAATAGAAATAAATTAGTTTTTCAGTTTGTTAGTAGGGATTTAATAAATTGGAAATTTTTGTCTTTAAATAATGAAGAGGAACAAGCTTCACCACAATAGGCATTAGTTTTTACTATAAATAAACTTTTTCATACCGCCCCTCTCCTAGTGCAGCCGCAGCAATACGACTGCACTATTGGGCATAATTCCCCTCTTGAGGGGTGGCAGACGAAGTCTGACGGGGTGGAATCTTCAAAATTAAATCAATTGCCCTTATTTAACTATTTTTCGCTGCCAAAAAACAAAAATTTAATAGAAAAAGCTAAAGAACTTAGGAAAGCAGGAAATTTATCTGAAGTTATTTTTTGGAAAACTTTTAAAAATAAAGAATTATTAGGTTGGATATTGATAGACAAGTAATTATAGGAAATTATATTGTAGATTTTATAATAAATGAATTAGGACTTGTTTTTGAAATTGATGGATATAGCCACAATTTAAAAGGCAATTATGACTTAGAAAGAGATTCATATTTGAGATCACTTAATTTAGAAATTATTCGCTTTAAAGATATTGAAATTAAAAAATACATTGAAAATGTAAAGAAAAGTGATAAATTTGTTATTGAGAAAAGAATAAACGATTTGAGGAAATCTAATGATTAAAGATTCCACCCCGTCATTGCATCGCATCAAGATGCTTCGCAATGCCACCCCTCAAGAGGGGAATTTTCTCTATGCCAATAACAACCCAATTTCTTTTAAAGACCCAACAGGTCTTGAGCCAGAGGGCGAGAAATAACACTTAGATGCCACATCAGGTGCGGCATGACATACAAAATAATTAACGAGATTCTTCTCTTTGCTTAAGAACGACTGCAATAAAAAAGACAGGTCTAAGACCTGTCTCTACAAATATATAATCTACTATTTTACTTCCCCTCCTTTTATAAGGAGGGGTGGCAAAATGTGCATTCATGCGCATTTTGACGGGGTGGTCACTTTTCTTTCCTGTGAGAAACACACCCCCTGACCCCCTCTTGATAGCTAATCCTGTAGCATAAAAGAGAGAGAAAATCGTTAAAGTATTGAGAATATTGAAGAAAAGAGCTAAAGAAAAAAATCAGAATTTTGTGGGGGGAACTATGAAA
>CAIWET010000242.1 GCA_903911805.1 uncultured Ignavibacteria bacterium
AGGCATTAAACCTGTCTTTTTTATTATTATATTAATCTGGGATACTCACTGAAATTTATAATTAAATATGATTTAGTGCTGATAATCCTGAGAAATACAAATCTTACAAATTTTGAATTTCATTAATATAAAGATAATATTAATCTCAATATATTCTGTTATTTTACAAAAATAATTTCACTTTGAAATAAATATATTTGTGAAAAACAAAAAATAATTTTGATATGTAATATTTTTATCTTAATTTCGACTTAATGTTAATTACAAAAACAGACAAAAAGGTCTGATTATAGAAAAATAGGAGAAATTATGAAAAAGTATAATTATCAAAACGGAGAAAAAGCATCAAGAGCTACTTTAAAAAACTTAATAATAACAGCTTTTGCTTTTATTGCTTTGGTTTCTTGTGGCGAAAAAACAAAGCCAGAATATACTGTATTAAAAGATGTTAATATAACTGGACCAGTAAATCCAGCACTTGCAGCTGATGGCGAGAAAGTATTTAAAGAAAAATGTACAGCTTGCCATAAGTATGCTGATAAATATGTAGGACCTCCATTAGGAAAAGTAACAGAAAGAAGAACAGCAAATTTCATTCTAAGCCAAATTTTATATCCTGAACAAATGATAAAAAATAATGATACTATAAAAGCATTAATAGCTCAGTTCCCTACACCAATGGCAAATCAACATTTATCTATGGATCAGGCAAAAGCTGTATATGAGCATTTAAGAGCAATAGCTGCAAATGGCGGAAATAAGTAAACAAATTTCTCTATTTTATTTATTAATTAAACTTGGGGTACTTATGTTTAAGAATTTTAAATCAAAACTCACAATTATGATACTTTTTGTAGTATCAATAGCAATTTCTGGATGTGGCAAAGAAAGCGATAAACCAGATATGACTGGTGCTGCTGCAAAAGTTTATGTTGCTCCTGGCGAATATGATGAATTATATTCGTTTATGTCAGGAGGCTTTAGCGGTCAAGTTTCAGTTTATGGACTACCAAGCGGTAGAATGCTAAAAGTAATTCCTGTATTTTCGGTAGATCCTGAAAAAGGTTGGGGCTTTACTGAAGAAACAAAAGCAATGTTAAATACAACTCACGGATTTATTCCTTGGGATGATGCTCATCATCCAGAATTATCTCAAACTAATGGTGAAGCTGATGGCAGATGGTTGTTTATCAATGGAAATAATACTCCAAGAGTAGCTAGAATTGATTTAACAACATTCAGGACAACTGAAATTTTAGAGATTCCAAATAGTGCTGGAAATCACTCATCACCTTTCTTAACAGAAAATACTGAATATGTGGTAGCTGGAACTAGATTCAGCGTGCCAATTCCTCAGGAAGACGTTGAAATTGATAAATATAAAGAAAAATTCAAAGGCGCTATTTCATTTATTAAAGCAAATGAGCAAGGTAAAATGGAAATCGCTTTTCAAATACTAATGCCAGGATTCAATTATGATTTATCAAGAGCTGGTAAAGGCAAATCACACGGTTGGTCCTTCTTCTCTTGTTATAACTCAGAGCAGTCCAATACATTATTAGAGGTTAATGCAAGCCAAAATGATAAAGATTTTATTGCTGCAATTAATTGGAAAAAAGCAGAAGAATATGTAAAAGCAGGAAAATTCAGAGAAATGGACGCTGAACATTATCATAATGTTTATAACGAAAATTCTCACTCTGCGAAAAGCGAAATTATTAAGAAAGTTAAAGTTCTTTTACCTTCAGAATGTCCAGATTTAGTGTTTCTGATGCCAACACCAAAATCTCCACACGGATGCGATGTTGATCCATCTGGTGAATTTATTGTCGGTGGCGGTAAATTAGCAACAGTAATTCCTGTATTTTCTTATGATAAAATGTTAAAAGCTATTTCCGATAAAAAATTCGATAAGAATATTGAAGGAATTCCAGTTTTGAATTACGAATCAATTATTGCAGGAGAAGTTGAGAAACCAGGATTAGGTCCTCTTCATACAGAATTTGATGGAAATGGTTTTGCTTATACATCTATGTTTGTTTCTTCTGAAATCGTTAAGTGGAGTTTAAAAGACTTTAAAGTAGTTGATAGAGTTCCAACCTATTATTCAATTGGCCATTTAATGATACCAGGTGGAAATACAAGAAAACCTTATGGTAAATATGTTGTAGCTTTAAATAAAATTACAAAAGATAGATATTTGCCAACAGGACCAGAATTAACACAATCAGCTCAATTATATGATATTTCAGGCGAAAAAATGAAATTATTATTAGATTTTCCAACTATTGGAGAACCTCATTATGCTCAGGCAATTGAAGCTTCAAAAATTAAAGATAAATCTAAACAATTCTATAAAATCGAAGAAAATACAAATCCTTATAAAACTGCAACTGAAGCAGATGCTAAAGTTGTTAGAGAAGGAAATACAGTTCATATCTATATGACATCAACTCGTTCACATTTTATGCCAGATAATATTGAAGGCGTAAAAGTTGGAGATGAAGTGTTATTCCACGTTACAAATCTTGAACAAGATTGGGACGTACCTCATGGTTTTTCAATTTTAGGAAACAATAATAGTGAGCTATTAATAATGCCAGGAGAAACTCAAACATTGAGATTTATCCCTAAAAAACCTGGTGTAATACCTTTCTATTGTACTGACTTCTGTTCTGCTTTGCATCAAGAAATGCAAGGATATTTAAGAATATCACCAGCAAATTCGCCAGTGAAACTAAAATGGAACACCCCAAGTAATTAATTTTAGTTTCTAAAAGAAACGGAGCTGATAGCAAATCAGTAATATTAACAGCTCCGTTTCGTTTATTAATCTTTATTTGTAAAAAAATGAAAAAAAATGCGAGAATGATTTTTGGAATAGCATCACTTTTATTAGTGCTTGTATATTTCTTCCCGATTTGGGATATTAAATTAAAAGCACCGCAATATCCAGAAGGTTTGGGCTTAAATATTAATATTAGTTCCATAACCGGACATAAAAAAAATGATTTAAATAGTATTAACAATCTAAATCATTATATAGGAATGAAAAAAATTGAGCCTAGCTCAATAAATGAATTAAAAATTATGCCATTTATAATTGGCTTTTTCATTGCTTTTGGATTGATAATTGTTCTTTTAAATAAAAGAGTATTGATTTGGGTATGGCTTTCATTATTAACCATAGTAACAATTGTTGGTCTATATGATTTTTATAAATGGGAGTATGAATATGGGCACGAATTGAGTCCTTTGGCAATTATTAAAATTCCAGGACAAGATTATCAGCCACCATTTTTAGGAACTCAGCAATTGCTAAATTTTACTGCAACTTCCTTACCACATATCAGTGCTTATGTTTTAACTTTATCAGTTATTTTAGCAATATTAGCAATTGTTATTGATAAAAAAGAGAAAATATAATGAAATTTTTAAATATAATTTTTGGAATTCTTACTTTAATTTTAATTTCTTGTAGCCCTGAGCCAAGGCCTATTGAATATGGTAAAGATCTATGTGAACATTGCCAAATGGTTGTCGCAGAAAACAAATGGGGTGCTGAATTAGTTAATGATAAAGGAAAATTATATTTCTTCGATTCTATCGAATGTTTGATTGCTTATCTTGATAAAAAAGATGTTAAAGATAATTTAAAAGTTTTTTCATCTTGGACAGTTAATTATCAGAATCCTGGTGAATTGATAGATTGCTCAAAAGCTTTTTATCTATACTCTCCACAATTACACTCTCCTATGGGACTAAACGTTGCTTCATTTAAAACTGAAGAAGATAGAAATAATTATTTGAGTTTTCAAGATGCAAAAAAATTAGATTATCAAGCCGTGGTTGAAAAGGTAAAAACAGAATGGTAAATATTGAATATAATATTATAAAATTATTATTGATGTTATTCCTTTTAAGCAATTTAGCATACTCTACTAAAATAGAATATTCCGAAAATACTAAAATATCACTCAATGAATTTATTAATAAAGCTAAACCTTTTGATTCAGTAATTATTAAAAAATCAATTATTTTTGAGTCAGGAATAATCATAGATAAACCACTATTTTTAGTTGGAATTGGTAATCCAATAATTGATGCTCAATCAAAAGGTGGAACAATTATCTCAGTAAAAGCTGACAATGTGAAAATTTTTGGCATAACATTGAAAAATGTTGAAAGAACCGCTGTTAGCGATAATGCAGCAATAAAATATTCAAATGCTAAATTTGGATTTATTGAAAATTGTACTGTTGAAAATGGATTTTTCGGATTATATTTTGCTAATTCGCAATACTGTACTATTAATGGTAATACAGTATTAGGAAATAGTGTACACGAGTCAAATTCAGGGAATGGTATTCATCTCTGGAAGTGCAAAAACATGTTTGTAACCAATAATACAATATTTAGACAAAGAGATGGGATTTATTTTGAGTTCGTTAAGAATGGGACAATTTTAAATAATTATTCCGAGCAAAACCTCAGATATGGATTGCACTTTATGTTTTCAGATAGTTGCAAATATATTGCTAATACATTTAAAAACAATGGTGCTGGTGTTGCGGTAATGTATACCAAGGTTGTATTGATGGAAAATAATAATTTTCTTGACAATTGGGGACCAACTGCTTATGGATTATTAATTAAAGATATCAATGACAGCAAAATTATTGGGAATAAATTTCTGAATAACACTGTTGGTATTTACGCAGAAGGATCAAATAGAGCACATATTGAGAGAAATGAATTCCGTAATAATGGTTGGGCATTTAAAATAATGGCGAATTGCAATGACAATAATATTAATAGAAATAATTTTATTTCAAACACTTTTGATGTAGCAACAAATTCCAGACAAAATTACAGCTTTTTTAAAGGAAACTATTGGAGTAGTTATAGTGGTTATGATTTGAATAAAGATGGGGTAGGGGATATTCCATACCATCCTGTTAGATTGTTCTCATTATTAAGCGCAAGGCAATCAGGAGCAATGATTTTACTTCATAGTTTTTTTATTGAAATCCTGGATTTGGCAGAAAGAATATTTCCATTTTTGACTCCTGCCACATTGATTGACTCAGCTCCACAAATGAAGGTAATAACTTGATTAGTATAGATAAATTAAATAAAAAATTTGGGAACCACCAAGTACTTTTTGATATTGATTTGAATATTGAAAAAGGACTTATTACTTCAATTGGTGGTCCGAATGGTAGTGGCAAAACAACATTGATGAAATGTCTTTTAGGCTTAGTAAAATACGAAAATGGTAAAATTTCAATTGATGATGTTGATATATCAACAGATAAAAAATATAAAGAGAAAATTGGATATATGCCACAAATTGGGAGGTATCCAGATAATCTTTCAATTAACGAAATTTTCGATATGATCATCGATTTACGAGGAAATCCAGTAAATAAAAAAGATGAATTAATCGAAATTTTCTCTTTAGAACCTTTTCTAAAAAGTCATATGAGGACTCTTTCTGGTGGAACTCGCCAAAAAGTTTCTGCAGTTATATCAATGATGTTCTCACCGGATATTTTAATTCTTGATGAGCCCACTACTGGCTTAGATCCAAATTCATCTTCAAGATTAAAAGACTTAATTCAGCAAGAAAAAGAAAAAAATAAAACTATTATTCTTATCTCACATATATATAGCGAAATTGAAGATTTATCTGATAGATTTGTATATATTCTTGACGGAAAAATCCGATTAAATGATGATTTGAATAATATAGTTGCAACGTCAGGCGAAAAGAATTTAGAAAAAGCTATTGCTCACTTAGTAAATTAAAAATTATGAATTTATTCTTTAAAATATTTAAATATCAGATAAGAAATATATTAAGAAGCAAATGGTTGATTGTTTATGCTATTTTCTTTTTGATATCTTCAGAAGCCCTTTTCAATTTTAGTGGTGATTATTCCAAAGCAATTGTTGGATTACTTAATATTTCAATGATTTTGATACCAGTAGTAAGTATTATATTTGGAACAATCTATATATACAATTCCAGAGAATTTATCGAAATGCTTTTATCGCACCCATTGGAACGAAAAAGTATTTTTACGGGAATATATTTAGGAATGTCCATACCCTTGGCGTTATCTTTTGTTTTGGGAGTAGGAATTTCAATAATAAACCATTATGATGGAAATATTGCATTATATGCCACGCTACTTACTTCAGGATTTCTGCAAACAATGATTTTTATGAGTATTTCGATTACAATTGCATTTAAATTTAATGATAAAGCTGCTGGAATTGGAGTAGCAATAATCATCTGGATATTCTTTGCAATTATTTATGATGCTTTGATAATGTTATTTATTTGGCAATTTACAGATTATCCGTTAGAAAAACCAATAATTGCATTAACTTTATGTAATCCAATAGATTTAGCAAGAATTTTAGTAATGTTGAAATTTGATGCTGCAGCATTAATGGGTTATACTGGAGCAGTATTCGAGAAATTCTTTGGAAGTTTACAAGGAATAATAATTATAATTACTAC
>CAIWET010000243.1 GCA_903911805.1 uncultured Ignavibacteria bacterium
AATAATTTTAAAAAAAATATGAAAAGAATATTAATATTAGTAATTTTAATTACACTGACTGCGGATTTGAGTATTGCTCAAACAGCCAAAAAAGATAAAGGAGTTTTTATTGAAAATAAAAATGAATTTATGGATAATATTATTAAATCTACAGAGAAATTTAAAAAGAAATCAGAAAACAAAAAGAAAACTTTTAAAGCTGATTTTTCAAATTTGAATATTCCAAAATCACCAGCTGATTTTAAACAATTTTGGCATAATCCAACTATTAATCAAGGGTTAACTGGAACTTGCTGGTGTTATTCAGGGACTTCTTACTTAGAATCAGAAATTTTCAGAATAAATAAAACCAAAGTGAAAATTTCCGAAATGTACACAGTATACTGGGAATATATCGAAAAAGCAAAAAGATGGATTAAAGAGCATGGTGAATCAGAATTTAGCGAAGGCTCCCAAGGTAATGCAGTTATGAGAATCTGGAAAGAATATGGCTGTATGCCTTATAAAATTTATACTGGGTTACAGGATGGTCAAGAGCATAATAACCATTCAGAGTTAATCAAAGAAATGAGTGAATATCTTCAATATTGCAAGAAAAATCATATTTGGGACGAAACAACAATTCTAAATAATATCAAAGCAATTTTGAATAGTTATTTAGGTGTTCCACCAGAAAAATTCTATTACGAAAATAAAGAATATACTCCTCAAACATTCAGAGATATGATTGCAAAATTAAACCTTGACGAATATGTGGACGTTATGTCATTAATGGATATTCCATATTATAGACAAGGGATGTATGATGTTCCTGACAATTGGTGGAAATTCGATAAATATTATAATGTTCCTCTTGATGACTATATGAATTATCTCAAATCAGCAGTAAAAGATGGATTTTCAGCATTTATTGGTGGAGACGTTAGTGAGGCTGGTTACTGGTCACAATATCAAGCAGCATTTGTACCATCATTTGATATTCCATCAGAATTAATAGACGAAAATGCAAGATTTTTTAGATATAATAATAGCTCAACAACAGACGACCACGGTATTCATATCGTTGGATATAAAGAAGTTGATGGTAAAATGTGGTTTTTAATAAAAGACTCTGGAAGCGGTTCATTCAATGGAATCAGCAAAGGTTATTATTATTATCACGAGGATTACGTAAAATTAAAAATGATGAATTTTACCGTACATAAATCAGCATTGCCTGAAATGATTAAGAAATTTATCAGATAATTGATTGTAACGATGGAACTAAAATTAGGATTTTTGGCATCACACGGCGGCAGTAATATGCAAGCAATAATTGATGCTTATAAAAAAGGTGAAACAACAGCTATTCCAGCAGTTGTGATTTCGAATAATTCCAAATCTTTTGCTCTGCAAAGAGCAAAAGATGAGGGAATTCCAAACTTTCATATCAGCTCTGCATCTTATCCTGAATCTGATGATTTGGACAATGCTATTATTGAAAAAATGGAAGAATTTGGAGTAAACTTAATTATTCTTGCTGGTTATATGAAAAAAATTGGCATTGGAATTTTAAGAAAGTATAAAGGTAAGATATTAAATATTCATCCTGCTTTACTACCAAAATTTGGTGGTGAAGGGATGTATGGAATGAACGTCCACAGAGCAGTAATTGAGGCAAAAGAAAAGGAATCTGGTCCAACTGTTCATTTAGTTGATGAAGAATATGACAACGGTAGAATTTTAAATCAAATGAAAATTGATGTAAATGAAAATGATACTCCGGAATCCTTAGCCGAAAAAGTTTTAGCTGTTGAGCATTTAATTTATATCGATACTATAAAAAAAATTGAAACTGGCGAGATTGTCTTAGATTAGACAAAGTACCCACTTAAAACCTAATTCTTTAAAAAAGAATGTTAATGCTTCATTTAAAAAGGCAGGTCAAAAGACCTGTCTTTTTTTTATGCCGTCATTCTGAGCATAGCGTAGAATCGTGTTAATTTTTTGTCATATGGTCATTCGATACAACTCCTTCTGAATTTACTCTGGTGACCGGTTTATTCTGTTGGCTTAAGTAGATGCGTAGCTTCGTATCGAAGTCAATTCCAAAGATGGAGCCCACCTCAAAGGTGGACCCCATCTCATTCTACATTTTTATAAACTTCTCAAAATTTCCATTTCGGTAGAACATGCTTTAGCTTGTTCATTTTGCATAGCAAAATCATGTATTGAAGATTATATGACACAACCTAAAGGATGTGCTACCATTTTACAAATATCTCCAATTTATTGCCAATTTTAATGAAATATACCCCAGCTGGGAGATTAGAAATATCAACCTTGATTATCCCCTCCTTAGCAACTAATCATGTAGCATAAATATCAGAGAGCTGGCTTTTAGCTAAGAGCCAGCCTTGTTTTAAGAAGAATAATTTTGTAATTCCCTGCCACATAGATTTCAAACCTGGATATGGATAACGCTTACTTCCACCAATAAAACCTCCTAATACACCAATTGCCATCATAACTTCTTTTGCTGAGCTTATTTTCTTCTTCATAAATGCTGTCAGTACTTCTATTGATAACTCGTCCGTTACTTCTTTTGCTGGCATATTGGGTTTTACTCTGCCTATATATGTTATCCATTGAGTAAACCATGCTAATACACTGTAAAATGCTATGACATTTGACAATGTCTTTGCATCATCAAATTGCAATTTTTCTATTTTCATTCCTTGTTTTAATGTAT
>CAIWET010000244.1 GCA_903911805.1 uncultured Ignavibacteria bacterium
TGAATCAAAATTTTGTTCTTTGATAGTGGCAATAACTTTAAGAACTAATTCAGGCTTTAATAATGGCTCACCTCCTGTCAAGATTATTTCATCATATCCAGTGAAATCTTTGCATTCCGGTAAATTTGCTAAATCATATTGCTTATTGCAGCAATAACTACAATTTTTATCACAATCCTCGAAAAGTAATAATCTTAATTTCTTCACCTTATTCTCCCAAAATTTCAATCATCAATTCTTTTAAATCAGATATGCCAAATTTCCAATTTTGGATATAACCATTTTCATCAATGTCCATTATTATATAATCTCCATAACCATCTTCTTTAGGGCATAAACATTTGGGGACATAAGCATCTTCAACTGATAAAATAACTTCACCATTAGGGTTAACCAATTTAGCTGCAAATTCATCACATACTTTAAAGTGAATATCAGCTGTTTTTCCGATTTCCCAATTTACGATTAATCCTTTTTCAACATCAATCATTGGCCTCCAATAATTGCCAATTTTGCAAGGAACAATATTACCATCTTCTTTAGCATATTCACCATTAATTTTAGAATCTTCCCAATATCTGACTCCTGCCTTCACCAATAATGTCGTAATTTCGACTTCTTCATCTATTGTTTTTTGTAATGTAAATTTCATTTCTTATTTTCTCCCTTCTCTATTTTTCTTTTTAATAAACAAAATTCAACCAAAAGTAATATTTGGCTTATTGATAAAGCAAATAATACATAACTTGGATTTATCAATATTTCATAAATATAATCTATCATATCATTCATTTTTTCACCTTTAAAATCTTATTTTTATAGTGTTTACACGAATAATCATAAGTAACTGGCTTCCCAATAAAATCGCATTTATAGAGATTTGTTTTGGCTGTTTTATCCGCGTGGCTGCAATCTTTACAATTATTCATTTTATTTTCTTTCATTAACATTAAGAATCCCATTATCCCACTTACTACAATCACAATTATCGCATAAATTTCTATCATTGTTTCCTATCGAACTTTGCCCTACTTTCACCATCGGATCGGCTAAAATTAATTGTGATTTCGGGCATTATTCTAATTTTCTTTCAAAAAATATTTATTAGATGGAATTCCTGTTTCAACTATAAAGAATTTAAATTTTGAAACAGAATCATTGAATAATTGAGTTGCCTTTTTAACTCCAACTTTCTGTAAATTTAATACCCAATCATATCGAGTAAAAGATTTAACATTTGGTTCCGCTTTTTTTAATAAATCTAATTTACTGTTTATATACTCTTTTTTCAACATCACTTTCCTCTATCGTAACTTCTACATCTTTAACACTAAAAATACTACTTCCATCTTGATAACCATCCATTAATTCTACATCAATAACTTCACCTGTATCTACATCAGTAAAGATAATTTTGCCAGTGCTATAATTATTTTCTACCTTGCACTCTTTGAATTCAGATTTGAAACCTGAATTAATATATTTTGCAAGAACTTCATTTTGCTTTTCCAACTGATCAATTTCATTTTTTAGAAATCTGGTTACACTATCTTTTTCATCAATCTTTGATGTTCTGATTTGAATATTTAATGACATTTCTTTTGCCATCCCATTAATTTCATCTTCTGAAAAATAATGTTTTAATTCTTTTTTAATTGTTTTCATTTTTTATCCTTTTTTATTTTTAATAAATTGTTTTAATTTCTCAATTTCAAGCTTCTCAGCTTCTGAAAATTCCTTTATTGTCTCTTTAGTTGTCAATTGCTTTATTGCTTCTACCTGCTTCTTAAAATCAATATAACCACTATGTTGTGTTTCTTTTTGTTTGTAGATCCCAGATGTAGCCACTTTTGCAAATTTTGTGTATTTACCATTTAAAAAAATTGGTTTTAATCCTGGAACATTAATTTCTAAATTGTCATGATAGCGATAATAAGAATTCGAATCTTCATCTTCGTAAATATCAATTGATTCAGAAAGTGTAGGAAATTCTCTAATTGTCCTTAAATACCAAGCTCTGTTGTAAAATTTTGGTAATTCTTTTTTCTGGTCATAAAAATCAGCAATAGTTAAATTATTATAAGTTTTAGTCTTTAATAATTTTTCTACTGTGAATTTAAATGATTCCTCCGAAAAATCCTTTTGGAGCATTTCGAACATGAATTTCCCTTTTTCTAAAGTAAAATTAACCGTTTTTTCCATTGCTAAAAAATTTAAGCAATTATTAAAAGTATTTTTATTTAATGGTGATCCCATTAAATTATGAATTTCAATTTCTCGCTCTGTTTCATTGGAGTTATTAAACAAACTTTTTAAATTCAACATTGCCAAGCTGTCTTGGTGCTGAATAATATTCTTTTGCTCCATTTTTTGCCT
Source organism: uncultured Ignavibacteria bacterium (assembly GCA_903911805.1). Taxonomy (GTDB): domain Bacteria; phylum Bacteroidota; class Ignavibacteria; order Kapaibacteriales; family UBA2268; genus CAIWET01. The sequence continues at coordinate 2,377 of CAIWET010000244.1, forward strand.
CTCTTTGTGTCTGTAAATTCGATAACCATTTGTTTATAAAAGCTGGGTAGCCTTTGAAAGTTTTTTTCTTTTCTGGATTACTCAATAACCATCTTTCCATTTTCTTCAATTCTCGTTCGACATCAACAAAGTCATAAGTTTTTTGATAAGCTAATAAGTCATTTTTAGTAAATATGAAATTCTTACCTCTTGATTTATCATTCTGTGATTTTTTAGATTCCCAAGTAAATAAAATATTTTCTAAAAGAATTTCTGGTTCTGATGCGGATTTTTCCGCTTCGGAACAAGTATCTTTAGATACTCTTTCTTTTATTTCTCTTTCTTTCTCTTTTCTTTTGTCCGAAGGAATTGGCATTTCTTCCGAAGGAATTGGCATTTCTTCCGAAGGAATTGGCATTTCTTCCGAAGGAATTGGCATTTCTTCCGAAGGAATCAAATTATATTCGGAAATTTTAATAGTTCTTTTTAAAAGTTTTACAATTTCGGTATATCTTGTTTGTATCCCTTTTGATGTCAATATATTATAATTATCAAAATAATCTTTACTAAATAAATCGATATTCAAACAGCACTTTATCACCTCTAGAATATAACCTTCTTCGAATCCCAATATTTCTGAGATTACGAACGGCAATGATTCATCCCACTTCAAATAATACCCTTCTCGATAGATAAGACTGAGCAGGTGAGTATACACTGATATAGCTTTGCCAGATTGGTACCGTATCAATTTTCTTATTTTCAAATCTTGCATCATATAAACATCTTGTGGAAAATAACTTAATCCCCTAATACTTTTATTTGCCATATTAATTCCCAAGAATTTCATTTAAAATTTTATAAATCGTCTGTTGTGGTTTTTTTGTAATCTTCTTATGTGCGTATAAAATTGTACTTTTATGTCTCTGAAAAAATGTTGCTAATTGTATGATACTATATTGATTTTCTATAAAATAATAATATAAGTTATGTCTAATAATTATGATTCTCTTATTCCTGTTTCTATTAAATAAGTGTGTATAATTGATATTGAAATATGTTGCAACCGCCATTAGTTTTTCAATTATTACAGGGTTCATTTCAAATCCTTTAATTTATTTTCAACTAATTTTGTGAAATTTGGAGATTCAATAACTGATATAAAAACTCTTTGCATAAAGAGAACTAAATCATTCTTTATTAAATCATATACATATTCATATTCTTCGCCCTGAAGCGCTTCATTAATTGTTAAATCGAAATTCATACAGTCAAAAACATTTTTCATTGTTATAATTGCTGGATGATGATCACTAAAAGGGTCTCTGTTGTCATCAGGGATTAATAATTCATCAATCGTTAAGCAATTCAAAAATGCTTTACTTAATTTTGCTAATTGGTTTATTTTATTTGTTTCCATTTTATTTACCAGTAGATTTTTTGATAATATATTCTTCTACTAAACGTGTTGCAAATCCTGTTTTATAACCATGAAATTCACAGAAATACAATGCAATCGGCAAAAGTTTTTCTTTGAATTTATCATTACTTTTCGCTCTTACTTTTCTTGCCATTGTATGCCATACCCAAAATTTATTAAAATTTTTAATAGTAGCAAATCTTTGTAATGCTAAAAATTCTTCTTCGATTACCTTATTTTCAATTTCTTTTTTTGGTCTTGTAGTTAATTCGACTAATTCAATATTACTCATATTAGCAGTAAAAGGCAATTCTCTTGGCTTATAGTATTCATTGGTGCTTTTATCTCTGAACATAGTTATTTTATTGGAATACTTCTTTTCAACTCCTGAAAGAGTCCAAATTCTGTCAATTTCAACTTTGTCATGTTCTGCAATCAAACCACTATGATCAAGGACAACCGCAAAATCTTTACCTGCTGTTGGTCTTAAAGCTCTTCCAACCATTTGCATATATTTGATTAATGATTTTGTTGGTCTAGCTAATTGGACAGCTTCAATACTTTCTACATCAAAACCTTCATCAAATATTCCAACATTATATACAACTCTAATTTCGCCTTTTTCGAATTGGCTGATAATATTTTTTCTAATGCTTCTTTCTGTAGTACCATCAATATGGGCTGCTTTTACTCCATTGCGTTGGAATTCTTCAACTATATTTTTTGAATGCTCAATATCACAAGCGAAACCAATTGTCTTAAGATTATTAGCTAATTTAAACCAATTATTTACTAAATCTTTTGGATTAACTCTCTTTTGAAATTCAGTAGAAAGCTGTTTTAAATTATAATCACCAGCTGTAATTTTTATTCCGGACAAATCAATCGGAGCAACAAAATACTTTGGCTTACAAAGGAATTTATTGTTGATCAATTCTTCCATTGATGGACCATTAACCATATATTGGAATATACCTTCAAAGCCTTGCCCGTTTGTTCTGCAAGGAGTTGCAGTAACACCTAAGAATTTGCAAGCTGGATTTGATTCCAAAATTTTATCTTTAATTTTTTGATAAGTAGAACCTTTTGAAAAATGGTGAGCTTCATCAATAATTACAATATCGAATTTTTTCAATATTGGTCTTTTAACTAAAGTTTGAACACTTGCAATTTGAACTTTTTCCCAAGATCTTGTATGGTGACCTCCCATAATAATACCAGAGGTCACACCATACTTTTTCAATAATTTATCAGCTGCTTGGAATACTAATTCTTCTCTATGAGCTAATATTAAACATTTTTTATCATTATCAAAACCATCTTTGATGATCGAAGAAAATATAATAGTTTTACCGCCTCCAGTAGGTAACTGAGCCATTATACTTTGGCATCCAGATCTGAAAGATTCGTAAATTTTCTTTTTAACTTCTATTTGATAATCTCTAAGCATTATTTATTTTCTTCCCCAATCAGTTTTATTCCATTCTTCTTCTTGGGCTTCAATATTTCTTCTTTCTTCGAGATCTTCTTTATAATTTTCAACTGAAAATAGTTCTTCATCAGCATTATTAGCAATCAATTCAGGATTATCGTAGATGTTACCGGCTACTTCTATTTCGTTGCAATAATCAGGCAATAAAGAAATGTATCCATTTGGCATAAAATCGTAATTTGCTAATTTATATCCACCTCTAGCAAAGATGATTGAATGATACACTTTGATATTTATATTTACTTGAGTGTCATAATTTCTATTTCTAATTTCTTTCTTTTCATGCAGTACTATATCTCCTGCAAAAATCAAATTTCCATTTTTATCAGACAATCCTGTACTTTGCATTACAATAGCATTTTCAATTTTCTTATTATCAACAAAAGCACAAATATAGGCTTCTCCGAATGGATTCGTGTGAAATTCTATCACCAAATCAAATGATGGTTTTATCATCCTTTTGTTAGCAGGATCCCAAACTCTAAAAATAAGTCTATCCATTATTATATATCCTTTTCTTCAAATTTTTCTAGATTATTCTCCCTCATTTTCTTTTTGCTTGCAACTTCATCGTAATCCAATAATAAAGGAGTTGGATATATTTCATTATTTGTTGCTGTTGTACAGGTTATCGAAAAACTGCCATCTGTATGTAATTCTAGCTTAAAGTTTTCATCTAATTTACACATCTTTATTTCCTTTTCAGTTTTTTCAATGACTGCATATAAACCATTACTCCAAGAAAAAGATGGGTGAGTAATTTGTACATTTACTATATTATATTTCATTTCCTATCTTCCTATTATATTTAAAAATCTTCATTATAAAATTCAAATTCTGCTAAAAATTCTTGCGAATCGGCGATGAATTGTTCAGGAATTAAATCAGATTTATAATATTTTTTTATAAATTCATAAACTGAATCATCATCCCACTTTGGTTCCCAATCATTAACTACTTTAGTTGGTTCTATTTGTAAATTCAAATATTCTTCAACTGAAATTGGAGTAATATTTGATACCGGAATTTCTTTAACCGGCTCTTGAAGTTCTTTTTCTCGCTGAATTCTTTTGATTTCTTCTTCTCTTTGGATTGCCTGTTCTTTTAATAATTTATTTTCTAATCTGATTCTGTCGCGTTCTGCAATTTCTTCAAGTTCTTTTAATCTTCTTAATTCTGCCTCTTCTTGTTCAGCTTTTTTCTTGGTTTCGTGATTTGTTTTTACTCCGAATAAATAATTCTCCCATTCTTGATCATTCATTGAAGCAATCACATTTTCATTAATTCGAGTTTCGAATTCTAATAATATATTAGTTCTTTCTACTATTAATTTATTTCTTCTTTCTGCTTCTTTAATTTCTTTATACCTTGCTTTTAAAATTAAATCATCTTCGATAGGGGCAATTAATTTAGTTAATGATTTTGCAATACTATCAATAGCCTGCCCTTCTCTTAAACTTGATTCTTTCAATTTTTTCCTTAATTTTTCAATATCGGATCTTTTATGTTTAAGAAAGCTAGCTCCAGTACTTGCTAATTCCATTTTTTCTACTTCAGATTCATCATTAATTATTATAGAATCAGCTTTTTCTTTCCATTCATTTGCTACTGCTTGATATTCTTCAAATTTAGTTATTAATGCAGTTGCTTTATCTACTTCTAAATTTGATCTTAAAATTATTTCTTGAATATTCATTATTTTCCCTTAATAAATTTTAAATTTGGGCTTACTTACTTTTTAAAATTGTTTCACTTAATTAGATTTTTGCTTTCAGCCCAATAGTTTTATTTAATTAAAAACCTTCTTGAGATTGATGGTTTCGTAAATTGGTGATAAAGTTCAGGCATTATCTTTTTGAATGATGTAGTGTCAAATCTGTTCGATTCTGTTGATTTCCAAGAGGCTATTACTTTGCCACCATAAGTTAAACTCTCTGAATCCTGCATTATCATTTTTATCTTTTCAGATAATTCTTCTTCATTATTTTCTAATGCTTTAATTTTATCTTTTATTGATACTAAATCATTAAATATTGAATATTGCTCTAATGATAATTCTACAGCTTTGCCTTCTACATGTCTTTCAAATAATTTTTGAATATCTTTTGAATTAACTGCATTTGGAGGAGTCCTGGTTAATATGTTATTATTCCAAAAATCTTTAGCAGTTTTTTGCAAAAATTCGATTAATTCATTATCCCTTCTATATCTTGAATATTGGAATTTTAATCTTCCATTAATCCAAACAATATAAAGAAATTCTTTCCCTGTTACACCTAAATTCCATTGTCCCTGAATAAACCATTTTGGCAAAACTTCATCAATAAATAAACTTGTAGATTTCGCTTCAATAATTACATTTTCACCGATTCCATCTGGAGTACATCTATAAATTGAATCATTATCATCAATATATAATGAAGTATTATGCTCAAAATCTCCTGCAACATTTTGTAATCTTAACCATTCTAAAAGAGGTTTTTCCAAAATGTGACCTCTATCCATATTTGCCTGTTGTTCATCAGTAAATACTTTATTGGATTGACCAGTTTTATCCAAATAAACATCTAATGGTGTTCTATAATCATCTTTCCCAATAATTGCAGCGATATCACTTCCACCAAGCCCGAAAGACCTTTCTTGCAACCATTCATCTCTTGTTTCAAAATTTATCTTAGGCATTTGAATCTCCAAATAATTTAGTTGCTAAATCTTCTTCATTTTCTTGTTTTGGTTCCAACATTGCAATGATTAATTCATATTCTTTTTGCACAAATGAATCTGCTGTCCAATTTGGATCATAAGTTTTTGGATCAAATCCCATCCATTTTATTAATGTTTGTGCATCTGCCTCTGATATATCTTTTGTTGAACCTTTACCAGTAAAATATTCAACTAATTTTATTCTTCTACCAACGGCACCAACTGTAAGTTTTTGCAAGGCTATATTTACAGATTTTATAGTATTTGCAGTAACAGGGCTGCCTAAATGCATTAATTTCGCTGAATTGATTTTAAATCTTTTTTTCAAAACTTCTGGACTGAATGGTCTATCAGATTTCTTTGTATTTACTGTATTAGTTGTTTCAATAATTTCTGGAACAGAATTTACTTCAATGACTTCTGCTTCCTGAATAATTTTATTCATTGGAATATTATCAATTTTACTATTTTCCATTGCATTTTGAATTAAATCAACAGATGCTGTCTGATAGTTATTATTGATTTCAACAGGTATATCATCTAATTCGCCCTCAACGTAAATACCCATAATCACATCTGGTGCAAATCTTCTCGCTCCTCTTGATAAAGCTCTAGCAAATAGCATATCACTTCTATAATATTTCCAATTATCTTTTTCTACTAAATATTTTACTCCATATTTAGTTTCTGATTTTATTTCTTCTGCTTCCTCATAAGTGAATTTTGCCAAACCCTGAGAATCACCATTTTCAAAAAATTCAAGAATGCATCTATCATTATTAGATTCAATGATTTTATAATTATATTTACTTGAACTCTTTATTTTTGCAGACATTAATTTTGCATTCATTTGAGTTTTGCCCTGTATTATATCAATATTGTTCATAGCTATAAAAGGCCCAACTCCTATTTCTTTTCCTGCAAGAACTTTTACAATTGCCTGTTCTTGCGTCATTGCAGTTCCAAATAAACCGGATTTCTGAAAAATAGATGCTACTTCTATTGCATCTTGAATAGTGTTAATTGATACACTATTATCTATTTTCATTAATTCTGTACTCACTTTTTTTACCTCTATTTAAATAAGATTATGTAGAATAGAATAATGATTAATAAAGTCCACATCAATGGTTTGATGATTTTAGATATTTCCTTTTTTGCTTTATAAATATAATAGCAAAAATGTGGAGTTCTAAATGTGGCAATATTAAATTTTCTATTTCTCAAATCTATTTTTTTAATCAATTAATTGTTTTTTTTTAAGCTCGTTACATATTCAGTAACAGCTTCATTAACTTGTTTTGATATTGGAGTTTTAACTCCATATAGTTTATTTTCTTCTCTGATTTTCCAAAGCTCTGACATCAATTCAGAATCAATTTTTATTAGATACATTTTTTATTTCTCCATCATTAGAATTCTTTTTGAAATATTCTTAATTGCTTTTTCCTGATCATCTATATAATTCTCTAGATTTCCTTTTAAAAAATTAATAGTTTGAATTTTTGCTTGTTCGAATAAATTAGTTAGACCTTCAAAATTTACTCCGCTAGCTTCAATAATTGGAATGAAGTTATAACTATTTTCAACATACGATTCAATTTTTTCGTGAAGCTCAATTGCTTGAGTCAGTTTTGATGAAGCATCATTTAAAATTTGATGCATTTCTTTTTTTTCTTGGCTAATCATTGTGATTTCCTTAATTTTGTTTTAAAATAATTTAGTTTATTCTGCATTGAGTTTGACTTTGAAATTTGGCTCAATGCAGTTTTTTTAATTTCCGAATATTATATCCCAGTGGGCATCTGTAATTTTCTCACCTATTCCTGGCATTTTTAATTTTTTGGTTTTACTTTGCTTTGGTTGAATAGAATCAGCATATTGAATTAATTCTTTTTTGATGGTTTCATTGTGCAATTTTTCAGCCTTAAGAAATGCATCAATCGAATATTTTTCCATTGTGCCAACAATCTGAGTAGGTTTTAAATAACCTTTTCTTTTCCAGCTGTGCAATAATTGCCTACTGGTATTGGTTTCTCTAGATAATTGCGATATGTTGAATCTTCTATAATCCATTTAAACGTTTTTGCTTTTTTGTTTATTCATATAAAATGATGATTCTAACATTGCTTTTTCAATCTTTTGAATTCTTAAAGCATTATCAACTTCAATTTGGAAAACATTATTAATTGTTCCTTTACAATTTAATATTTCTTTTCTTTGGCTATCGTCACACAAATATGGATCAATTATTTTTCCGAATGAATCAAATAAAGAATTTACCATATCTTGATTATGTTTTGCTTCTTCTATTGTCATTTAAACCTCCAAATATTTAAAATCATTAAGATTATTATCGTTTCCAACCTTGCCATAAAATGCGTCTAAATACTCCATAGTAAATTTAAAACATTCACCATTCCAATTTAAATAAATGATTTGTTCAGGATAAGGAATTGCCGTTTTGTTTCTTAAGAAACTGATATTTTTAATGTAAGCACCAACTTTAGGTTTATTTCCAGCCAAATTAAGATTGCATACATAACCAATAAATTCTTCATTATTTCTTAATACTGAATTTATTTCATCAATACTTTTTGATTGAAGTGGATTTTTTATTTCATACATTGCATCCATAAATTTAACCCTTATTAATTTTTATTAAATATCTTTTTTCTTGCAAAAAGTCTCTATTATATTGATTTACTTCAGACATAATTACTGATGTAGTCAATTCTCCATAAGCTCTTGAACTTCCTGTTGTTGCAATTTCATTTTCAATTGCAAACACACATTCATCCCAATTAAGATGATGCTCACGCTCTACAACTAACTGAACTAATACTTTTGCAGCTTTTCTGCAAAGAGGATCTTTAATCAATTTATCAATATAATTGGCATTTTGATTAATTTCTAAATTTTGATTTTGGATATTCATAATTAAATCCTTAATTTTGTTTATTGTTTCGAAGCAATGTATTGGTAGTATTCTTCGAAACAACGTGAATAATTCTTTGATTAAGCCCTTATACTTTTTAGTTAGGGGCTTTTTTATCCCCCTATAGTTTCTTGGTCATACAACTGTTGATAAACCTGATCAACTATTTGCGTAATAACATTGCTTATACTTATTTGCTCTATTTTAGAGATTCTCTCTAATTTCATTTTAGTTTCAAAA
>CAIWET010000245.1 GCA_903911805.1 uncultured Ignavibacteria bacterium
ATATAAATTCATCAGATTTGTCAATTAATATTAATAACTACACTACAGGAATATACTTAATTCAAATAAATATAAATAATCAGTTTTATAATTACAAATTTATAAAAGAATAATTACTAATTGGAGGTTTTATGAAAAAGTTCTTTTTTATTTCTATTTTCATTCTTTATGCAACTTTTAATGTTGCATTTTCTCAAAAGTTTATGAAGTATCAATCTTGGGTATCAGAAAAATACAAAGACCCTAATTCAATACTTGAAGTTCCTTACGATTCAATTAAATTTGTATTAAAAGGAAATTTCAATAATAGACTTGATGGGAATATTCCAATTCCATCTTTGCTTTACGTTTTAACAGATAAAATCAATAATTATATTAATTTCTATACAGTTGAATCACAGGGATACAAAACAATTGACCCAACTTTTCAATACGAAATAGCTCATTTAGTTAACAAACAAGAGCATTTAAATTTAGAAACGATTTATAAAGATACAATTATTATTGATAATAGTTGTAGTCCACCATGCTCGACCACCACCATTATTAAAAACATAACGCAGAGTTTTCCATACAGATATGATGCCTTTACAAAGCACCCAACTATAAGAAGGTTTTGGGATACAACTTTAGTTCAATTGTTTCCAAGTCCTCAAAAATTAAAATTTGCTGTTTCAGGTAATTTCTTTGGAAATGCCAAAACAGAATTAATGTTAATTTATGATAAAGCAGATTCTGCTCAAAAATTCATTGTTTTTAAGAATAACAGAACCGATGATTCCTTGAATTATAGTTTTATTCCTGATTTTGACAGCTCAATGACAAGAGTTAAAAATCGTGATTCTATAGCTATTGACCAAATTATTCATGCAGTTTCCGGAGATTTTGACGGTGACGGCTATGATGAGGTTGCTTTAATGTCAAGATATGTATCTGATACTTGTCACAATAAAATACATATTTTGGACTGGGACAGAACGAACAAAAGATGGAATATTGAGCTTGCATTAAATCAGGTTGATTACAATTGGAATAATTCAGTAGTTTTGAAAACAGCAGTTGGTGATTTTGATGGAAATGGCAGAAAAGAAATTGCCTGTGCGTATACATATGGAAATGATTCACTTACAAGACAAAGAATATTTTTATTTGGTATAGATTCAACAACTTGGAATTTTACAATTAAACTCGATACAATACTGGGAAAATTAGATTTCAGGAAAATGAGTCATTTAGTAGCAGGTAATTTCAATGGAGATACTTCACTCAGTGGCACTGGAATAGATGAACTTGCTATGTTTTACGATAATTCCACTTCAACTGATACAACAAGCTTGGGAGCAGTTCAGGAAGTATTAATCACAGACCATAATACACCTTTTTGGAATTATTCTTCTGTAATTAAGGAACACAGGAGCAATTTAAATTTTAATAAAAATTCTACTAAATTTGCTTTTGCAGGGAATTTCGATAGAGATATTAAGAAAAGGGACGATTTGGGTATAGTTTATATGGGGAAAGATAATGATGGTCAGACTGAATATAAAAAAGTATTGATGTGGCTGAGTTTGCCTTCATTTACTGAAAATGATTTCATAATGGACACTACAAATAGTAATACTAACAGCACCGGAAAATTCTTTATGATGGCATTGGAAGATTTAAGGTTAATAACCGACTCATTACATTTCAGCAGTTCAGCAATGGGAATTAATTCTAATAATCCATTCATTAGGGCTTTCCCTGATGAATACTTATCAAAAGCAAGCAAATATTTTAATACAATTTTTGCTCATAGAGAAACTTATACAGATTATAGGTTATTAAGAAATGGTAAACCAAGTTATTGGGGACATCGAATAGGAGATAATCAAATTAAAGATACTACAACAAGTTCATTTGATTTTTGGAACCATCCTGATACAGCGGCATTTGAATACTTAAATAAAGCTCAATTAAACAAGTTCAAAGTTGTATTAATGCTTGATTTCAAAGAAATGCATTTGTATGATGATAATAAAGATTCGATTAATACTTATTATGGAATTTATAATAATTTAAGCAAACCAGACTCATTACCATCATTTTTAAATTCAGTTTTCAATGGCAATAATTACAATAGGGTAAGGAATCATCAAGCATTATTAGGCTGGTATAATGCTGACGAACCGGAAAATTTAAACAATACAAAAGGAATGGATTGGATTGTTTATTTAGACCATTTTTCAAGAAAACCGTCCTATAATTTAGATATTAATGCACCTTATGGAAATCAAATTATTACTAATTACTATAATACTATAAAATCAAGGAGTAATAAACCTGTTTTCAGTGCATATATAGGTGCTCCGTTAAGTCCAAATTATTTTCAACAAAGCGGTGATATACCTTCTTTTGATATTTATCCATTCAATACTGACAGGGATGTTAGAAATGTAGGGAGATGGATACCTCTTGCCAAGAATTTATTTGAATCCATTCTTAAGAACAATAAACAAACATCATATTCATGGTTGCAGGGAATGGGATATGAATCATTAGTTGGTACTCCAAATCAATTTGTTCAAAGATTTTCTTTATTTGGACAAGCAATTGAAGGAATAAGAGGTTTTACATATTTTATTTATCCGAATATGTTTAATAATGATACATTAAGCGGTTCGATATTTTTGGCAGTTTCAGAATTTAAAAATTATATACCGATTTTCTTAAAAGAAAATTTAAATAA
>CAIWET010000246.1 GCA_903911805.1 uncultured Ignavibacteria bacterium
ATTTCTTGAAGATAGCATTATATCAGCAATCTCATAACTAAGATCTGTAATCTGATAAAATTCATAATGCTCACATTTTTTTAAAAGAATTGGCAAAATTGCCAAAGCTATCTTATCTCTAAATTCTGCTATATAATCTTTTGTCATAAATATCAGGTTATAAAGTTTTAAATAATGCTCTCAAAGCCATAAAACTGGCAGTGGTAGCAATAGTTAATGCAGTTATCACAACTACAGATATAATAATTACATATACCATATTTCCTTTCAGATTCACTATATAAGAGAATAGCAAATCTACAAATTGGTTGATAAAAAAAATGGCTGGGGTTTAGCCAGCCAATAGGATTGTTTTATTTGTTTTTATATTCTTCTGCCTCTTTTTGGGCGTTTACCAAATCTTCTTTAAGTTTTTCGATTGATTCGATTATTTTTGGTATCGTGATTTCTCTTTTTTCCTGTGCATATTGCTGGTAGTTCTTGTTTAGGTTATAGATTTGTTTCTCGAATTTTTGAGTCCTATCATTAAGATATTCTTGGAATTCAGGAGAAAATTCGCCAAGTTCGCCAGTATTTTCTTGGATTGTTTTCTCATCTATAAGTTTTTCGATTAATTTTTGATAGTACTCAATTAGGATATTTTTGCCTTCGATACAATTGCTTTCTTTAAGTTCGATAATTTTATTGATTTTGTCAGTCTCGAAACGTTCAGTAATTTTATTTAATCTTTTTTGGTCATCCTGATTCCACTTTTCTAAAGTTTTCAGATTTCGTTCTAAAAGTTTTTCTTTAGTTTCAATTTCTCTTCCAATCCTATAGATTTTGTTGATCAATAAAGTTGATTCGATAATCCTTTCTGCCTCTTTTTTGGCATCAATTTTCGGTGTCACTGGTGACACAATTTCCACTGGTAGATTTTCTTCCGATTTGACTTCTTCTATATTAGAAATTTCGGATGGAACAACGGCGACGATTTCCGTTAATGATTCTTTTTGGGTTGTTGAATCATTTTTTACATTTTTCGATACATTGGTTTTCATTGAAAACTCCATAAGTAATTGATTTATAATATGTTTAAGTTATTGAAAAACTGTTTTTCAATACTTGCAATATAAGGACATCGGCCGAGTTAAACAAGTAAAATATTACTTAAATGACTGAAAAATATAGTAATTATGAAAAATTAATATAAAATTAATTTTCGGTTTACGGAACTTTTTTTATATTAAAATAAATGTGTTAAGGTACAAATATTAGTCAAAAATAGTATTTATTAGTAAATTTTTTCTAATTGTGATTCTTATCTTGTATTTTTTATATTTGTTGGTCTTATGTTCTGTCGAATAATAAACAGGTAAGAATTTTTAGTGATGTGCATTATTTGTTACTATTACTAATTGATTAATAGGATATTTTTTCGTAATTTTATAACTTAATTATGATGATAAATTCAAATAATAGTAAATTATGGCTTTTAACGAAAACACAAGAGTAAAACTACCTGCGATTCTTCATTTATGCAGGCTCGGATATGAATATATTTCGCTTAAAAATGTTATAAAAGATGATAGCACAAATATTTTTACAGATATTTTTGCTAAAAGTATAACCAGAATTAATCCAGATGAGAAAAATTTAGATATTAAAAGATTATTAGATAATATTAATGTAGCTCTCGATGCTGACGATCTAGGACAAGAATTCTATAAATTATTAACCGACACCTCCGGCACAAAATTAATTGACTTTAAGAACTTTGAGAATAACACCTTTAATGTTGTTACAGAGCTATCATGCAAAAATGGTGATGAAGAATTCAGACCTGATATAACTTTGCTTATCAATGGAATGCCATTAGCGTTTATTGAAGTGAAGAAGCCAAATAACAAAGATGGCATTCTTGCCGAGAGAAAAAGAATAAATGATAGATTTCAAAACAGGAAATTTAAAAAATTTATTAATATATCCCAGATATTAGTTTTCTCCAATAATATGCAATATGACACCGAGTCCATTGTTCCTATTATGGGTGCATTCTATGCTTCCACAGCCAGAGAAGAAGCAAACTTTAATTGTTTTAGAGAGGAAGAAATAAAGGATTGGACTGCATTATTACTAGATGAAGATTCTGCAAATGAAATTTCTGTCCTAAGAGATAACAATTCTATTGCAATAAGAGATTCTGCTGAATTTTTAACCAATAAGTCGCCTGATACACCAACAAACAAGATACTGACCTCTATATTCAGCAAAGATAGATTTGCAATGCTTTTGAAATACGGATTAGCTTATGTAAAAGCTAAAAAAGGTATAGAAAAGCATATTATGAGATACCCTCAAATATTCGCCACCAAAGCTATTGAAAGAAGTATTGAATCAGGTAAAAGAAAAGGTATAATTTGGCACACTCAAGGTAGTGGTAAAACTGCTCTTTCATATTTTAATGTTAAATATTTGACCGATTATTTCCAGAAGAAGAATATTATACCTAAATTCTATTTCATTGTTGATAGAATAGACTTATTGCTCCAAGCACAAAAAGAATTTTCAAGTCGTGATCTTGTTGTTCATACTGTTGATAGCAAAGAAGAACTAATTAAAGATTTCAAAATTAATAGTGCTATTCACAACCTGTCCGGCAAGCAAGAAATTACAGTTGTTAATATACAGAAATTTGAAAACGAAACAAATATTTTAACCACTAACGATTATAACATAAAACAACAAAGAATTTATTTTCTGGATGAGGTGCACAGAAGCTATAACCCTAAAGGTAGCTTTCTTGCAAATTTAATGAATTCAGATAAAAGTGCAATTATTATTGGTCTGACCGGCACACCACTTATTGGCGAATTTGCATCCAAAGAGATTTTTGGTGATTACATACATAAATATTATTATAATTCTTCTATTGCAGACGGCTACACCTTAAAGCTGATCAGAGAAGGTATTGAGACTACTTATCAGTTGAAGCTTAAAAAGATTTTAAAAGAAATTGAGCTTTTAAAAGGTGAAGCTGATAGAAGATATGTTTATTCTCACGAAAAATTTGTTGAACCAATGCTGGACTATATTATAGATGATTTTCTTAAAAGCAGAATTTCTATGAATAAAACCATTGGTGCTATGGTAATTTGCGATAGCTCCGAACAAGCAAAAAAGATGTTTGAATTATTTAATGAAAAATATGCTTTAGATACAAATAATACAGAACCAAAACCCACTATATTAGAGCAACTAAATAAAATTAATATTGCAGCCGAGCCTAATGAAGCTGATTTAGTCCAAGAAAATATTTTCAATATTACTACTGAGCCAGAGATTCTATATTCTGCCACAGAAAGAATAATTAATAAAAGCTTTACAGGTTCTCTAATTTTACACGATGTTGGAACAAAAGAAGAACGCAAAAGAGATATAGACAATTATAAAGATGGTAATATAGACATTCTATTTGTTGATAGAATGCTTTTAACTGGATTTGATGCTTCACGTCTAAAACGTTTATACATTGGTAGAGTTATCAAGCGCCATAATTTACTCCAAGCACTTACTAGAGTGAACCGACCTTACAGCAATTTTAAATACGGATATGTAATAGATTTTGCAGATATTACAAAAGAATTTGAGCTTACCAATAAAGCATATTTCGATGAATTGCAACTGGAGCTGGGAAATGAATTAGATACCTATTCTAATATTTTTAAAACTAAAGAAGAAATCGAAATCGAGATAGATGTAATTAAAGAGAAGCTGTTCCAATTCGACCTTAAAAATGCAGAGATTTTCTCCCAGCAGATTACAGAAATTGAAGATAGAAAACTGGTATTAGAGGTAAAGAAAGCGTTGGAGAGTGCCAAAGAATTATATAATATTATTAGATTGTCTGGGCAGTATGAATTGCTGGACAGAATTGACTTCAAAAAGCTAAATGAATTGTACAAAGAGACCTCAAACCATCTAGAATTACTAAATACTAAAATAGCAATTACTAATGATAGCAGTACTATCAACCTATTAAATGTTGCTTTGGAGAACGTAGTATTTATGTTCAGAAAGGTTTCAGAAAGTGAGCTTATTATCGCTGATAAGCTTAAAGATACACTTCGTAAGACCAGAGAAGCGATGAATAATAATATTGACACTAGTGATCCTATTTTTGTTACTCTCTATGAAGAATTAATGCGCCTGTTCAAAAAGAAGAACCTAGATGAAATTTCGCAAGAAGAAATGAAAGCCAATATTTCGTCCTTGCAAGAAATATACGATAGAGTTACCGAGCTGAACCGAAAGAACAATTTACTGAAAGCCAAATATAATAATGATGCTAAGTATGCTAAAGTCCATAAGCGAATTATGGAAAAAGGTACTATTAGTAATAAAGAAACTCTCATTAATGAGATATTACTTAAAGTGAAAAATGATGCTGATGATTTGATACAGAACAACCAACGTATATTGAATAATGAAGCCTATTTTGGTAAGTTTGTAATGAGTATTGTTAATAAGAGTTTTAAAGATTTTAA
>CAIWET010000247.1 GCA_903911805.1 uncultured Ignavibacteria bacterium
AATTGTAATATTATTAAAGGAAAACAATAAAAATGGGACAAGTTTTAGGACACCTCGAGCCAAAAGCAGTTTGGGATATTTTTGAAGAAATTTGCCAATATCCAAGACCTTCAAAACAAGAAGAGAAAATTATCGGTTATATTGAAAATTTTGCAAAAACTAATGGTTTAGAATTAATTAAAGATGCATTCGGAAATTTAATTCTTAAAAAACCTGCAACTCCAGGAATGGAAAATAAAAAAGGAGTGGTTATTCAAGGTCATATTGATATGGTTTGCGAAAAAAATGCAGACGTTGAATTTGATTTTGAAAATGATCCAATACAGACTTGGATTGATGGCGATTGGGTTAAAGCAAAAGGAACTACATTAGGTGCTGATAATGGTATTGGTGTAGCTATGGGTATGGCATTAATGGTTTCCAAAGATGTACCTCATCCTGCATTAGAATTACTTTGTACTTTAGATGAAGAAACTGGTTTAACTGGTGCAATTAACTTAGGTGCAGGTTTATTGAATGCACAAATTTTAATAAATTTAGATTCTGAAGAAGATGGAGCTTTTACTATTGGTTGCGCTGGCGGTATTAACTCAATAGGTACTTGGGAATATAAATCAGAAACTGTTCCAGCTGACTCAGTAGCTTATGAAATTGCTATTAAAGGCTTAAGAGGTGGACATTCAGGTATTGAAATACACGA
This sequence comes from uncultured Ignavibacteria bacterium, assembly GCA_903911805.1. GTDB lineage: Bacteria > Bacteroidota > Ignavibacteria > Kapaibacteriales > UBA2268 > CAIWET01. Next base: position 701 of record CAIWET010000247.1, read on the forward strand.
TTATAGAGGAAATGGCGTAAAATTATTAAATAGAATTTTATGGAATTTTGCTAAAAGATATGACTTAAGAGTTTCATCAATAAATGGTGGTAATAAACATAATGCTATTCCTAGAGAAGCATTTGCTATTGTAACATTACCAAAAATCCACGAAGAAGCATTTAAATTGAATATTTCAAAATGTAATGATACAATTAGAGAAGAATGGTTATCAAAAGAACCTAATGTAAATTTATCAGCATCACCTAAAGATTTACCAAATAGAATTATGGCTGCTGATTTGCAAAAGAATATTTTAAATGCAATTTATGCTATGCCACACGGACAAATGAGAGTTAGTCCTGATATCCCTGGATTAGTACAAACATCAACTAATTTAGCAGTTGTTGAAACTAAAGAAGATAAATTTGTAATGTTGACCAGCCAGAGAAGTTCAGTAGAATCTGAAAAGAACTATATAAAACATATGGTTGAAGCTGTTATAACATTAGCTGGTGGCGTTTGTGTTGCAAATGACGGTTATCCAGGATGGCAACCAAATGTTAATTCTCCAATCTTAGAGGTTGGTAAAACTGTTTATCGTAATCTATATGGTAAAGAAGTTCATATTGAAGCAATTCACGCTGGTTTAGAATGTGGATTAGTAGGAGAAAAATATCCTGGTATGGATATGATTTCTTTTGGTCCTTCAATGAAAGATGTTCATTCACCTGATGAAAAACTTTTGATTCCTACAGTTAAAAATTGCTGGAATTTATTAGTTGAAATGATGAAAAATATTCCTGATAATAACTAAAAGGAATTTCTATATTTAAGCTGTTCCAGGAGTAATGATTCTTTTGGAACAGCTATTTTTTTTAAAATAGCTTGATTAGATTTTTATAATGAGAAAAAAACAAGATAAAATTGCATCAGATAGCACTTTGATTGAAAAAGAAAATATTAAGGTAGCAATTACTAAGGATAGTATTCCAGAAGTATCAGAAATTTTAGATAATAAAAAGAAAAAGACTTTTCCAAAGAACAAGAAAACTAAGGAAATTGTTAATAATAAAGATATTTCTGAAATAGTTATTCCACAATCAGTAAAAACTGAAAATATTGTTGAAGTTCTTCAAAATAATGACTTTTCGGATACAAATATAAAAGAAATTAAACATGGAAAATTTAATAAATTTAACAAAACCAAGAAAAAGAATCTTCAAGGGTCAAATCAAATCGATGTAAAAATTGAACCAAGTTTGGAGATTAAATCCAATCCTGAAATTTTGTCTTCTAAAGTAAAAGAAGTAAAAATTCTTACTACTAATAAAAATATTGAGGTTGCTCAACCTATTGAGATTAATGAATTAGGTAATTCTGAAATTCAAAAAGAAAAAAAATCAGGCAGATTCAACAAGTTTAATAAAAACAAGAAAAAAAATCTTCAGTTTCCTAATCATATTGATGAGAAAATTGAACCAAGTTTAGATATTAAATCCAATCCTGAAATTTTGTCTTCTAAAGTAAAAGAAGTAAAAATTCTTACTATTAATAAAAATATTGAGCTTGCTCAACCTATTGAGATTAATGAATTAGGTAATTCTGAAATTCAAAAAGAGAAAAAATCTGGTAGATTCAACAAGTTTAACAAAAATAAGAAAAAAGATCTTCAGGTTCCAGATCAAATAAACGAGAAAATTGAACCAAGTTTGGAGATTAAATCCAATCCTGAAATTTTGTCAATTGATGTAAAAAAAGAAAACAATGAAGCTTTAGTTGATAATATTGAAATTACTCAATTAAATGAAAAAAATGATTTAAAT
>CAIWET010000248.1 GCA_903911805.1 uncultured Ignavibacteria bacterium
AAGACCCATCTTCATAAAAAGTAGCATATTGTTGAAATAGATTTATATACTTTTGTTTCTCTTTTTCAATATTTGATATTTTTTCATCTTGAATCGCTAAATCATCTAAACTATTTTTTGTCCTATCTTGCAATAAAATTGAATATTCTCTATCAAGATCTAAAGAATCTTGCTTTAATTTTACTTCTTTTTTATATGCATCGAATGATTTCATAGATTCTTCAAAAGCATCCTTCTTTTTTTTATTTTCTTCTGTTTGCCATTCCGTTTGTACCTTTTGCAATGCCTTTGTTTGATTTTTCTCTTGTTCTTTATTAGTTAAATATACTTTATGTCCTTCTTCACGAGTTTTTTGTAATTGCTTTTCTGCTTTTTCGATTTCACCACTATTCCCTGATTTTTGTGCTTTATTATATTCAACCATTGCTTCAGCATAAGCATTTATAGCTTCTTTTTGATTCTTTTTAGCATTGCTTAACCCTTCTTCAAAACTTTTTGATAATTGATCAACAGATTGCAAAGTATTTTTAGCTTCTTCAGTTGACTTCTTTTGTTCTGATACTAATTTTTTTACTTCATCAGTACTTTTACCTAAAGTTTTCGCTACTGCTTCATACATCTGATTAGTATCAGTTCCAGCTTCTTTAGATTGTGCCAAAGTTTGGATCATTACATTTTTTGTATTATTCTGTTTTGCTAATAATCTGTCATATTCTGCTTGTTCCCTAGTAGTATCTTGCCCAGCCTTCATTTTATTATTGATTTCATCTTGCTTAGATTTCAGTTTTTCTGCAAATGATGAATATGATGCTCCTTCTGCTTCTAAATCATCAATAATATTTTGACTAGCAGAAGAAAGATCTTTTGTTAATGCTTTTTCTCTTTCAAGTCCAAATTCCTTTACTTTTTCCGATGATACTTCATATTGTGTTATTAAATTTCCCTGAGAATCTTTAATGGTGCCAATTGCTTTAACTGCACCTGGTACTTGCTTTTGTATTTGCATTGCAATATTCGATTTTTCAAGTTCAGAAGTTGCATTGTCATATTTTGTGACTAAATCTCCAATTTTATTGTTTTCATCCAAATCACCTTTAATTTTTATTGCTTTAGATATTTTTTCACTTATTTTAGCTTCATTTGCTTTCAAAGTTATTTTATCTAATTCTTTTGAAAAATCCTGTTCGAATCCTGAACCTAATTTAACTGTTGAAATATCAATTCCTACACTAGATGCTTGGGCTAATTGTTCTTTAATCTTTTTGCCTTGGTCGGAAATAGATAAAGTTAATTCCTGGTATTTCTTTTTTTGTGCGGATACATCAATACCTTGTTTCGAATTATTTACTATTTCTTTCGATAAATTTTCTAACTCTGCTTTATTTTTGGAATATTGATCAGATTGTTCTTGTAATTGTGACAAATACCCAGCAGATTTAGTCTTTAAATCATCATTAAATAGTTGCTTTTGAGAATTTGAATATTCTTGTGCTTTAGATATATTGATATCCATTGCTTTAACTACATTACCATTAGCATCAATAATTTCATGATAACCAGCAACGGCATCTGGTACTTTTTTGGCGATTTCTTCAGCTAAATTTTTCTTAGCCATTTCATCAGTAGTTGAATTATATTTAGATAACAATTTACCTAATTCATCGTTTTCATCGATCTTGCCTTTTAATTTAAATGCATCTGATAAAGTCTTATCAATATTGCTATTGGTAATGGATGATTTCGCACCATCAACTACTCCTCCAATTATACTATTAAATTTATCAGCTAATTCTGATCTAATTGAATCCCTGTTCCCAAACCAATTTGCAGGGTTTAAATATTCTTTAGCATATTCCGCAACTAAACTCATTAATTGAGGTACACTTTTGATAAATCCTGTAACAAATTCTTTCCCTGCTTTTAAATATGATGTTACAGTTTGGATAACATCTCCAAATGTATTCATGCCACTTGCTAATGTATTAAAAACATCTCCTAATGATTTAAAGATTGCTCCTGAGCCCTCGCCGGCACCTATTAAATCACCAAAAACATCAATAATTGTAGATATAACACTAAAACCTATTTCAAATGGGGTTATGAACCATTCATAAACTAATTCCCCAATAGATTTTAACGAATCCCATGTTGCTGCTCCAAATTGTTTTATTCCTTCGATCATTGGTGACATTTTTATCCAAATATTGTTAAACCAATCACCCATATCTTGAGCAATTTGTTTCCCTTTTTCAGTCTCAGTAAAGAATAGATACAAAGCAGCAACAAATGCCGTAATTGCTGCTATACCTAAAACATATGGATTAGCTAACATTGCTAAATTCAAACCACTCTGAGCAACTGTAGCACCCTCAGTAGCTGTTGTTTGCAAAGCTAAACTAGAAATGAATTTTGTAATATCTTTACTAAATCCTGCTATTGATTTACCCATACTCGCGAATCCGCCATTTAAAGCCCAAACAGAAGCTGCAAATACGCTTACTGCTATTCCCGCTACTTTAACTTCGCTGGTATGCTCTTTTAAAAACCCTACAATATTACTTATTGAAGAAGATACAGTTTTAAATACTGGGATTAAAACATTTCCCATCTCAATTAAAAATGGTGCAAATAATTCAACCAAACTTCTACCTAATTGTGTTTTTATTGCTGATAATGAATTCTGTAAACGTTGCATACTTCCTAAAGGACCTTCTGCTTGTTCTTTTAAAGTATTCATTGTTGGGTTTAATGCTTCAAGTGCTTTTTTTGTCATTTCAGCAGGATCGGTAATACCTTTTAAAGCTGTTGCAAGTTGTGGGAATGCCATTTTCAATCTACCAATGTTAGCTTCTGCTTCTGGATCACCAAGACCTTTTGTGAACGATCTTATCACAGCTTGACCGCTGACCATACCTTTTGAAGCTTTTTCAATCACTACAGCCAAAGTTGTAATATCTTGGTTTGATTTCCCTGTGGCTCCTCCTAAAAAGGCTGCCTGTTGAGAAAATTCTCTAACTGAACCTGCGCTAACTGCAAATTTATCAGCTAAATTACCCGCGAACTTTGATGTTTCAGAAATTTGTTTATTTAATGCAGCTCCTTCTAATCCAGCTTGCTTAAAACCAAGTACCATTTGCTCTGATGCTGCTAAACTATTTTTACCAGCTTCTAATAACCCATTAAAACTACCAACAATACCTGAAACCCCACTCATCAATGCACTCCCACCAAAGACAGATAAAACACCGGAAAACATTGATTTAAAATCTATACTACTTATTTTCGATTGCATTCCTTCTGATATTTTTTCTCCGACTTTTTCCCCAGCGACTTTTGATTCACCTGGTAATTTTGATGTATCAATTTTTGGTGCAATAGAAGTAGAGTTAGAAGCTGATTTTAAATTGGTCAAAAGACTTTGGGTTTTAGTTAATTCATTTTCTAAAGTTATATATTCTTTAGTTCCAGCTTTCCCAGCAGTTGCCATTGAATTTAATGCATCTTGCTGGATTTTTATAACTTCTTGAGCTTGTATTGTCACTTCATCAATACTTTTACCTGCTTCTTGAAATGCTTCTATTACTGCAGTTGGGTCTATTGAATTTAAATCAATATTCCCTAAAGAATCTAAAGCAGTTTGAAATTCTAAAATGCTTCCAGTATTAAATTTTGAATCTAACTCAAATAATGCATTAGCAAAATCACTAGTATTAATACTCCCATCTTGCAATAATTGATCAATTAATTCTAAAGCACCTTGTAAATTATCTATTGAAGCAATTGCACCATCAACTTGGAATGAATCTCCTAAATTTGTATTTGTTAAATTATCAATATTGATAGCATCAAAAGCAGTTTGTAAAGTTTCTGCGGAACTAACAATGTTGTCGAGTTGTTGATTTAAATCATCAACATTTATACCAACATTTACATTCGATAGTACATCGCTTAAGCTAGAACCACTATCAGAAAGTTCATTTAATAAATTAGCTATTGCCTGGACTTGTGGTTCAATTTGAGAACTATTTAGTAGAACATTAATTTTTTGATCACCTAGAATACTTTGAATTTTATTAGATAAATCATTTAACTGATTTGAATCAGATTTTAAATTAACAATAAAATCTAAAATTACTTGGTATTGATTATTTTTCATAATGTTCTTTCTATATTATTCTTAATATTTATGATTTCAATAAATTTTTTATCTCATTGAAACAATCTAAAATTAGTGTTTTTCTTATTTGCTGATATTTAGTAACATCTTTATTTGCTAACAATGGCACATACCAAATATCAAACAAAGCGTCTAATATTAGTCTCCTTAAAGCATTATCATTATAACAGCTCTGCTGTTTTATTTTTTGCTTTATTATTCGCTCTCGCTCTTCATCATTTGACTTCTCAATAAAATCGGCAATAAGGTTTCTATCGCGTTCTTTCTTCTTACGTTCTGCAATATCTGTAATATCATCTTTTCTTGTCCTATACTCGTAAAAAAATCTTGGACAATTCCTCTCAATCCAATAGTTTCAGTAGCCGGTAACCCTTTAATAAATTTTTCTGTTTCAAGTTCGGCTTTATCTTTATTAAATTCTTGAATTTCTCCATCAACCATCTCTAATAATAAATATCCACCAATAATTGATAACCAGTCTGCTCCATTAGATTTTAAAACTGATTTAAAGCTTTCTGGCTCAATTTGAGATTGATTAAATTTAAATTCACCGGCTTCTCTGGCCAATTCTGCTTGTTCGACATTCAATAAGGTAAAATCATAAACAAATTTTCTACCTTTGTGTTCAATTTCTTTAAAATACATTTTTATTCTCCTAAATAAATAAATTATTAATGTTACTTTCATAAGCCGTTAGACTTAATTTAATTCTTGGTCTAAATTCAACACTTTCAACGCTTAAAAAATAATCGAAATGTGTTAATTTTATTTTTAATTCTCCACTTGCATTATAAATAATAGGAGCAACATCAATAAAATCATTGGGTGGGATTGATGAATTTCCTAAAATAATTGTAAATGATTCTGCATTTTTATATGTTTCTAATTGGGATAATAAATTATTATTTTTATATAAATTATGTGGAATATAAAATGTCCCAGTAATTTTATTTGTAATAACTAATACTCTCCCTGTCATATCATTTTTTGTTATTTGATCGATATTAAAACTACTCTCTGATTCTAATTGGGCAATATTTAAATTTTCATTCATACCCTCACTATTAGGTATTTTCAAAGATATTGCTCTTATCGGCATTAATTTAATTGCATTCGTAATTGAATAAAAATTGAATCCCATATTATTCCTTCTCTTTCTTAGAAATTGTAAAAGAAATTTCTGGTAAATATTCAAGATTTTCCAGGAAAGTTAATGGCAGCCTTCCACCCTCAATAATGACTTCAAAATAATTTGTAAAACTTCCATCTATTTCAACAGATAGATATTTGAAAAGGCTTGATCTCCAATTTTCGATAAATGAAACTCCACTTGAGTCTAAAGTATCTGCCGAAAATGTAACATCATATTCAATATGTTTATATAGCAAATGAGAATACTTTTTCCCATTTAATGATATTCCAGATTCAACCGTATTATTAATGAATGGTTTGCTAATATTAAGATTATTAAATATTTTTTGTTGAATAGCATTTATATCAAATACTAAATTATTTAACTTTGTCCCACTATATTTTAATGCAACATTATTCAAAATATGCCTCCTTAATATTTAAAATAAATGAATTTGTAGTATCGATTTTACCAAGTTGAATAACTAAATTTTCGTTTGAATTTTTAGATGATAAAATTGTTTCTGTTAAATTAGTAGATCCAATATAAGTGATACCATTTAAATTTTTAGTTCTTGAATATAACATTTTCCCAGCAGTTAATGTTGAGCCAGTTATTTCAACTTTTCCACTAACCTGAATTGGGATTTCTTGTAAATTTGAACCACTTTCTAATGCAATTCCAATTGTTGTATCTTGATAAATATCAGTACTCTCAGAAGAAGCAATATAATATTCTCCATTCTCATAAATAACTCTTACTGCATCATATTTGTCAATAGATTGATTTGAATATACTTTATAATTCTTTATTGATTTAAGTGGTGTTTCTGAACTACCAGTTGACATACTTTCAAATCCATATAAAGTATTTGTTCCATTAAATTCCCCATAAGCAAACCTTTCAGCTTTTTGAAGTTTAATTTTTGTTTTGATTGAATTTAATGATCTTATTACAGACACAACAACATAATTCGTAATCACATCGGCTTCAACCCATGAATCAATTTTAAAAAATTTAAATTTTCCAGTTGCCGGACCAACTTCTGAACAGCTATATGAAAATTCATCATCATTTATTTTCGTTATTGATTTAATACCATTAAACCCATCTTCATTTGCGCCTAAAATCGCGATTAAATCACCAGTTTCTAATCCATGTAATATTTTATATGCAGTAGCATTAAAACCATCAGAAGCTAAATTATCTAATTCAATTTTCATTTCAAATCTTCTAACAGATTCTTTTATCTTTATTTTGCTACCTAATTGTAAATTTTTCCAGCTTGGCGATTCGCCATTAATTGAATTTGAGAATCCATTCCAAAAAGGTATTTCTTTTTCAATTTCAGTAAGATAAAATTGTTTATCTCTAAAGGTTATAAAATTTATATATTCAGATAATGTTTCAAAACTTAAATTTTGATCATTATAATTTGTTTGGATTCCAATAGCAGGTCTATAACAGTCTTCACCAGTTAGAACAGAAGCAGAATCTTGTAATCTTAAATAGATCCCTGTATGAAGTCTTTCCAGCCAATTCGTTCGTAAATTTATTATTACTTGATTGTTAGTTTCTGGAATATATGTACTATTTTCGAAATCAGACAAATACTTAAAATTCCATTGAATAGGTTTATTTGATGTAATTACAGTATTTAAAGGATATTTCGGATAACCAGTATTCCATTGGTTGAAAGAGTCACTATTTTTGTCATTAACAACTATTGGTGATGTCGACAAAATTAATCTTTTGGGATTATTTTTATTTTTATTTTTATTTAATTCAGTCCTTAAAGAAATTAATGATTTCGAGATCTCAGGAGAATATTTCTTTTCAACTCTTCCTATCTCCAATTGGTCCATGCCGTCAGTAGTCCAATTTGTACCTTGGGAATAATATTCTTGTGCATCATTTGAAAGTTGAGAAGAAGTATCTAAAGATGAACTAGATGAATTAATTAGGAATAATTCATTATTATCATTCATTATAATTTTTTTACTAATAAATTTAATAGTAAAAGTGTTTATATCTGTATTTGCAATTTTTACATAAGTACCTGTTGCTCTGGCAATTTCAAACAATAATTCTGCAATATTATTTAATGATTTAAAA
>CAIWET010000249.1 GCA_903911805.1 uncultured Ignavibacteria bacterium
GTACCTATTTTAAAAAACGTTTCCCCTCAAACGTAAAAACGTATTAATTTTGAATTAATTACTTTATTAATGTTAATTAATGTTAATAATATTTTTAACTCTAAATTAACAAAAAATTATTATTTTTGTAAGTTTAGTATTTCTCGAAATTTATAAGGATTTTAATAAAATGAGAAAATGGAAAATTGAGGATTCGCAAGAATTATATAATATTACCGGATGGGGAGCTAACTACTTCTCAATCAATGACAAAGGTAATGTTGCTGTTACACCGAATAGTAAAAATGTTCAAATAGATTTAAAAGAATTAATTGATGAATTATTGATTAGAGATGTTTCTGTTCCTGTTTTACTAAGATTTCCAGATATTTTAGATGATAGAATTGAAACAATTTCTAAGTGTTTTGAAAACGCATCGAAAGAATACGGATTTAATGGTGGATATTTTAGCATTTATCCAATTAAAGTAAATCAGATGAGACCTGTGGTTGAAGAAATTGTCCGCTATGGTAAAAAATTCAATATTGGTCTTGAAGCTGGTTCAAAACCTGAATTGCACGCAGTTTTAGCAATCAATACAAATCCTGATGCTTTAATCGTTTGTAATGGCTATAAAGATGAAGATTTCATAGAGTTAGCTCTTTTAGCTCAGAAAATGGGTAAGCAAGTTTATTTAGTAGTTGAAAAACTCAATGAACTAAAGCTAATTATCAAAATTTCCAAAAGGTTAAAAGTTAAACCTAATATGGGTATTCGCATTAAACTCTCAAGCTCTGGAAGTGGAAAATGGGAAGATTCTGGCGGAGATCAATCAAAATTTGGATTAAATGCTTCTGAGCTTCTTGAAGCTTTAGAAATTGCAAAAAGCCAAAAGATGTTAGATCAAATTAAACTTGTACATTTCCACCTTGGTAGTCAAATTACAAAAATCAGAAAAATTAAAAATGCTCTTAGAGAATGTTCACAGTTTTATGTTCAGCTCAAAAAAATGGGTTGTGCATTAGACTTTATTGATATCGGTGGTGGCTTAGGAGTTGACTATGACGGTTCTCGTACATTCAGTCCATCAAGCATCAATTATACTATTCAAGAATACGTAAATGATGCAATTTATATGATTATGGATGCTTGCAACAAAAACGATCTCCCCCATCCAAATATCATCTCCGAATCAGGTAGATCACTAACTGCACACCATTCCGTATTAATATTTAATGTTTTGGAAACAACTAATTTGCCAGTATGGGATTACAATTACCAAATAACCGAAACAGACCACGAATATGTAAAAGAACTTTTTTCTATTTTGGAGAACTTAAGTCAGGCAAATATGATGGAAGCTTGGCACGATGCACAACAAATCAGAGAAGATGCTCTTGATTATTTCAGCTTAGGATTGATTGATTTAAAAACACGTGCATTAGTCGAAAGGCTGTTCTGGAATGTTGCAAAAGATATGTACACAATGTCACTCGATATGAAACATCCTGCAGAAGAATTAAAATCTTTATCTAAAATGTTAGCCGATAAATATTTCTGCAACTTTTCTTTATTCCAGTCTTTACCAGATTCTTGGGCTATTGACCAAATTTTCCCTATAATGCCTATTCACAGATTAAATGAAAAGCCAAATAGATTTGCTACTATCCAGGATATTACCTGCGATAGTGATGGCAAAATCGACAATTTCATAGGAGTTAGAAACTTTGCTCATTACCTTCAATTACACGACGTACATCCTAATGAATCATATTACTTAGGAGTATTCCTTGTTGGAGCTTATCAAGAGATTTTAGGTGATTTGCACAATTTATTCGGCGATACGAATGCCGTACACGTTATCGTAAAAGATGATGGATACAAAATCGAACAAATTATTGATGGTGAAACAATTGCAGAAGTTTTAGATTACGTTCAATTTGATGCTAAAAAACTTGTAAGAACAATGGAAACCTGGGTAACTGCCTCAGTAAAACAAGGTAGAATCACTCTTGAAGAAGGAAAAGAATTCCTAAGTAATTACCGTTCCGGCCTTTATGGTTACACTTATTTAGAATAATAAATATTCACTTCCTAAATCCCCCTCTATCAAGAGGGGGACGGGGGTGTGTTCTTCCAAACATAAAATTATTCCTTACCCATTTTTCCTATATTATTCCTTACCCATTTTTCGAATATTTTAACAAAAAACCTTCCGAAGGTTCCAAACCTTCGGAAGGTTAAAATAAAAAAATTATTCCTTACCCATTTTTCCTATATTTTTCCTAATTTTGCAATGTA
>CAIWET010000250.1 GCA_903911805.1 uncultured Ignavibacteria bacterium
TAATGGGTAATAGTTTTAATATTATAATTAGAAAAGATTTTGATTTATCTCCAGAATTAATTGAATATAAAAATTACTATTCTGATTAATTAAAAAAATAATTAAAATATTTTTGTCGGATTTATGTCGGTCAGCTAAATTAAAAAAAGCTGTAAGTAAATTATTATAATTCACTTACAGCATTCGGTTGCGGAGAAAGTGGGATTCGAACCCACGGACCGGTTGCCCGGTCAACGGTTTTCGAGACCGCCCGATTCAACCACTCTCGCATCTCTCCTTTGTTCTCGATTTACAAAATTAAGCATTTATTTTTAATTACCCAATCTTTTCAATATTTATCTTCTTCGTATTCTTCGATTGAGTTGTAAATATTCAAATAGCTCTGATATCGCTCTGAATCTATTTTACCTTCTTCTACTGCTTTTGCTATTGCACATTCTGGCTCGTGGGTATGGCTGCAAGGCATAAATTTACAATTGTCATAATATTCTTCGAAGTCCTTGAAATATAATGTTAACTCCTCTTTTTCTATTCCTATTATTCCAAATTCTCTTATTCCCGGGGTATCAACTATTTCACCACCAAATGGTAATTTTAAGATTCTACCAAAGCTGGTTGTGTGTTTCCCTTTGTAAGTTTTGTCACTTACTTCTTGAATTTTCTGTAATTCTTTGCCAACTAGTTTATTTACAATTGTTGATTTTCCAACTCCAGATGGTCCAATTAATAATGTTGTTTTGTCTTTTAATAACTTTTTAAATTTTGCTATTCCTTTATTTTCTATTGCACTTATCAATTCTACTTGATAATTATTCTCAAGGTATATTTTTAAGTCTTTCTTTAAGAATTTTGTTTCCATTAATTCGGATTTATTGATGCAAATGCAAATGTTCATATTCCCGATTAATCCTGATACAATGATTCTATCAATCAATCTTTTGTTGTAAAATGGTTCAGCTGCAGACATTACAATCATCAAATTTTCTACATTGCTGGCTATAACGTGCTCGTCAACAATGCCAGTTGATTTTCTTGAAATCCAGGTTTCTCTATGATCGACTTTTAGGATTGTTCCTTTGCGATGTTCTTCTTCGCTTTCATCAACGATATAATATACTATGTCCCCAACAGTTACAATTGTTTTATTGTCGAATTCTGAAATCAATATACCAGCAATTTCGCAGTCGATATAATTTTCAAAATCATTTGTACCGAATGGAATTACTGAGTGAATTCTACCGGTTGAAATTATGACTCTTCCTTTTTTTGAGTTTTCAGGAATTTCTTCAGTTCTGATTAATCTTGTCTTTTTCTTGACACTTTTAGCTTTTACTGAATCGTGTCTTGTTTTATAATATTTATAATCTTCAATATCTCTCATCATTAAGCAAATTTAGTTATTTATTTTGATATTTCTTACAACTATTTTCTATTTTGACATAAAAATTCATTCAAAATTATAAAAATATTACAAAATGTGGAAAATAAATTACATTGTGTCAATTTTTTTTCACACTTTTCTTTGAAATCTCATAAAAATTCGTTAATTTTGTAGTAATTAGAAAATTAAAGGAATAAATTGGATTATCGTTGGAAATTTAGACAGAAGCCGGATGAAAATACTCTTGATCAACTTGTTAGTAACTTAAATGTACCCAAGAGCTTAGCAAATGTGCTAATGGCTCGAGGGGTAAAATCTGTTGATGAGGCGGTAAAGTTCTTCAAACCCGAGTTGAGTGAACTTAATCCTCCTCTGCTGATGGACGGTATGGATTTGGCAATAGAACGAATTCTCAGAGCTATTTCTGAGAAGGAAGCTATTTGGATCCATGGTGACTATGATGTGGATGGTACGACAAGTACGGCTATGCTCCTTCAATTCTTAAGGGAAATTGGAGCAACTGCCGAGTATTATATACCGGATAGATTTATTGAGGGATATGGCTTTTCTATTTCTTCAGTAAATAAAGCTATTGCAAAAGGAACAACACTTATTATTACGGTGGACGTTGGTATTACTTCTTTTGAGCCATTAGAATATGCTAAAAAGAATAATATTGATGTTATAGTGTGTGATCACCACGAACCTGGAACTCAAATTCCTGATGCTTATTTGATTCTTGACCCTATGAGACCTGAATGTAATTATCCTTTCAAATCTTTATCAGCTTGTGGCGTTACTTATAAGTTAGTACAAGGGATTAGTGATGCAATTGGTCAACCTGAAAAAGCTCTTGAATATCTTGATTTTGTAGTTATAGCTTCTGCTGCTGATATGGTGCCATTAGTTGGCGAAAATAGAACTTTATCTTATTATGGTTTGGAATTATTAAATACCAAACCTAGACCTGGTTTCAAAGGTTTATTTTACTGCACTGGCTTGAAACAAGGTTCTATTACAACTTCTAGTATTGTTTATGCCATTGCACCTCTTATTAATGCAGCTGGTAGAGTTGGTGATGCTAAAAGAGCTGTTGAAATGATGATTCAAAAAGATGAAATTTCTGCTTTCCAGATTGCTCAACAATTGGAACAGGAAAATCGCAGAAGAAGAATTTTTGATGAGCAAACTTTTGAAGAAGCTATCCCTATGGCTGAAGCTTATTTGCAAAAAACTAAAGCTAGAGCTTTGGTATTGCATTCGCCTAATTGGCATGCTGGCGTGATAGGTATTGTTGCCTCGAGATTAGTTGATAGATTTCATTTACCAACCATCTTGTTGACTACAATTGAAGGTTTGGCTAAAGGTTCTGCAAGAAGTATTAATACTTTTGATATTCATAATGCTTTAAAGACAACTCACGAGTTATTAGTAGAATATGGTGGTCATAAGCACGCTGCTGGTTTATCACTTGAGGTTGCTAATTTACCGGAATTTAGAGAGAGAATTGAAAAACTTGCTGAAAAAACTATTTCTACTGAAATGTTAACTCCTGAAATAGTTATTGATTCTGAACTTCAATTTAATGAATTATCTCCAAACTTTTTGGATATTCTTAATAAATTTGCACCTTTTGGTTATGACAATTATCGCCCAATTTTTATTTCTAAAGGCGTTACATCTGTAAATGGTGTTAAAATTGTTGGAAATAATCATTTGAAATTCAGAGCTTATCAATCAAACTTTGTAATTGATGCTATTGCTTATGGTTTAGTGAATAAAATGCATATAGTAACCAGTCGTAAACCGTTTTCTATTGTTTATCATATCGAAGAGAATGTTTTTAATGGTCAAGCAACAATTCAATTAAAAATTAAGGATATTTTACCGGAAAACGAATAATGGATCACAAAATGGATTATCAGTCATTCTTAGAAAGTTCTAAAGAAATTATTGATAATTCATTCTTGGGTTATTCTACTAAACTGATTGATCTATATGCTCTTTATGTGAATCACTTAAATGGTTTATTAACTGATCAATCTCAGATCTTTCCTTCCTTCCTTTCTAAAATCATTTATCTTAATAAGAAATATGGTCTTAATGATGATTTTATAAAATCTAATATAGCATTAGTTAAACAAGTTAAGCGTTTAATTAATAATTCATCTTCAAAATTGGATGAATTGAAATATATTAATTTCATTGATATTATTAGAACTTATGTAAATTTACTTCATAATAATAATACTGAAATTCAACCTCCTGAGTTAATTGAATTTGATGATTTTGACGATGATGATCAACAATCTAAAGATTTATTCAATTTGCAAGTCATTGGCAAAAAAGCAATTGATGATTTTATTAATCTATATTGTCTTTCGGTATCGAATCAACAAATCATTTTAACAATTAAAAATCATCTGCTTTACTTAGATAAACTCTTTTGGAAGAATTCGCTTATTAATGCTCTAAATTTCGATTTTAAAGAAAATAATCAATATATTTCGAATGATTTAAGCCAAATAATTCTTAATCCAAATTATTTAATGGATGTTACTGAATTAGCCGAATGCTTTAATCTCAATAAATCTAATTATTATTTATATTTTATAAAGAAA
>CAIWET010000251.1 GCA_903911805.1 uncultured Ignavibacteria bacterium
GCTACCTCTGGCGGTACAGTAGATAATGGTGGAAGTCAACCATTGGCTTCACGAGGAGTATGTTGGAGTACATCAAGTAGCCCAACAACAGCTGATCCAAAAACAAGCAATACAACAACATTGGGGAGTGAAGTATTAGGCTCATTAACAAGTTTAACACCAAATACGAAGTATTATATACGTGCATATTCAATCAATGCAGGCGGAACAACTTATGGACCAGAAATATACTTTACTACAAGAGCCCACGTATCAGCGACAAAAACCCCAAGTATCAATGAAATTGTTGAAAAATCTGCTCTTTCTGGAAGCACAATATTAAGTGGAGGCTCTCAGCCATTATCCTCAAGAGGAGTTTGTTGGAGTACTAGTCCTAATCCAACAGTTCCGAGTAATAATAAAACAACTGATTTGACAACTACTTTTGATTCACAAGTTGGAACAATAATCGATGAATCAAGCACTGGGAGCGTAATAAATAACACTAAATATTATGTAAGAGCATATTCAATTAATGCTGGTGGTACGACTTATGGACCAGAAATATACTTTACTACAAAAGCAAACTGTTATATATCGACATTAACAGGCGTAACAAGTGATTCTTGCTTTGTCTCTGGAGCAATTGCTGTACCATCTGGTATTCAAGGTGGAACTGAGTTAGTTAGCGAAAGAGGATTTGTTTGGAGTAATACAGCAGCGTCACCAACTGTTACAACAAGTTTAAGCAGTTTTAAAAAACAAGTTGGAAATGGCTATGGAACAATACCATCAACAGTATTAAAATTTCAAGTACCGAGTGAAACATATTTTGTAAGGTCATATTCAATTAATGCCGGAGGTACTAATTATAGTAATACAGTGGCAATGACGACTTCTTTAAATACTCCATATAATGGAGTAGGTTCAATTTCATTGAATTTTATTCATAATAGTGGCTGGGAAGATAATAATAGTTCGAATACAGATCCAAGTGTTCCAAATAATTTATCAGCTCCAGCTGATATATCTAGCGATTCAGATTTTCCAAAAGATGAAAATTTAGGGGGACAAGGTGATTGGAAATCTTGGGAATTTAATGGAAATAGCCAATGCTTCCAATTGCCATATAATTCTTCAACCAACAGAGTTAACAACAATAGTCAAAAAGCATTATTCTTGTATTTTAGAACTTCTACAACAACTGCAAACACTCCAATTAGTTCAAGACAAGTTTTATTAGAATTAGGTGGAGAAAGTTCAGGAATGAATGCGTATATTTATAGCGGAAAAGTTTGGGTAGGAATATGGAATTCATCTCAAAGAAGATTTTTCTCAAAATCAATAGCTGTTGACCAAACATATTTATTAAATATTGAGTTTAATGGAACTAAAGTAAGAACAGCCCTCAATGGCGAATGTTCAAGCTCAATGTTATTCTCGGGATTTGCTTCAAATAGTAATTATAATGGAATTGGTGCATCAGTTAATGGTACAAGATATATGGATTTGACTAGGACATCAGGTGTAAATGATTATTATAAAGGAAGATTAGCCGAAGTTTTGATGTTTAATGATTGTAGTGAAATTTTACGTTTAATCATTATGAACTTCTTTGATAATAAGTATGATAAAAATTATAGGAGCAATTATACATCATATTTTGGCAAAGTTTCAGCAGAAACTGGATGGGAAGAATATGAATCAGAAGTAAGTCCATTTGATAATAATGAAGAATCATCAATTCAAAAATTAGAAGTATTTAAATCGGTTAAGGATTTGAGTATTAATTTGAATATTGATGAAGATGAAAATATCGAGATTGCAATATTTGATATCAATGGTATCAAAGTTGGAACAATTTCAAATAATGAACTCAAAAAAGGAATTAATAATTTCACTTACTCCACCGAAAACTTAATCAGCGGAGTATATATCGTAAGAGCAATTGGCCTGAACGTGAATGAATCAGTAAAAATTAATATCGTGAAGTAAACCTCGAACATATTTTTTGAATATACTTTTATTGATTTGTTAAAAGGGTTGCCCCCAAAAAGGGCAACCTTTTTTTATTAAACATCAATATATTTTAAAATCATGCGCTATTAATGAAAATATTAATGCACTAATTGTATGAAAAAGTAAATAATAACTACTGAAATATTGTAAAATTAGCGAAAATAAAGATAAAAATTAACTTTTTTGTCTAATGAAGTAAAACTTTACACGGTGTTCTATAGTTTTTACAAAATATTACATCATACACTTTAATTTTGAATAATTATTTTTTTAAATATCAAAATTATTCGATGTGTTACATGAAAAAAATATTTTGTTTTTTATTCCTGATTTTTGGAATAAGTTTTCAATCGTTCTCTCAATTTACTAATTTGAGAGATTTCCAGCCATCAACAAATCCTTTAGGTTCATCACCGGATCAAACCAATTTAATTTCTGTTGGTACAGAAGGTACGCTCTATGGTACTACTTATTCTGGTGGCATTTATGGTTCAGGAACAATTTTTAAAATGGACAAGGATGGTTCTAATTTTACGATTCTTCACGATTTTAACCCATCAGGAACTGATGGGACCGGTCCAAGGTACGGCTTAGTATATGATGGCACATATCTCTATGGAGTAGCTACAAATGGTGGTAGTTCAAGCAAAGGAACAATTTTTAAAATGACACTATCCGGTGAATTTTCTGTTATGCATACATTCACAGGCAGTTTAACTGACGGAGCAAATCCATATTGCGATTTGCTGTTAGTTGGTTCAAATTTATATGGTACTACTTATAGGGGAGGCAGTTCAAACAAAGGAACAATATTTAAAATATCAACATCTGGAACTTTTACACTACTACACTCATTTTTAGGATTGAGTAATGGATCGGATCCAAAAGGTAGCTTGACTCTTTACGGTGGAGAATTATATGGTATTTGTGCTCAAGGGACTAATAATACAGGACTTTTCTACAAAATAACTACTGGTGGGACTTTTTCTACTATATATAGTTTTGATGCCTCTGGTCCAAATGGCACTTACCCTAATGGAGAGTTATCACTTAGTGGCTCTAATTTTTATGGCACTACAAAATTTGGTGGAAGTTATGCATATGGAGGAGTTTACAAAATAACTGCATCAGGCACTTATACTCATTTGTACAGTTTTCAAAATTCTACTGATGGGCTTTATGCTACTGCTAAATTGATTGTCAACGGTACAGATATATATGGTATGACAAGTCAGGGAGGAACGAATAATTATGGAACAATTTATAAATTAACTACAGACGGTTCTACTTTTTCTCTTCTTCATACCTTTACTCAGGGATCGAATGATGGAGGAAGTCCATATGGCGGTTTCTATTTAGATGGTACTGATTTATATGGTGTGACAATGATGGGAGGAGCCGCCAATTATGGAACAATTTTTAAAATTACCACTAGCGGTACTTATACAAATATTCATAGCTTTGGTTATGGTGATGGAAAAACTCCGACATATGCAGATCTTGTTTCAGATGGTACTAAACTCTATGGAACGACGCAAAAAGGTGGAACGGTAAATTTAGGAACAGTATTTTCAATGGACATTGACGGCTCGAATTATACTCAGCTTCATTCTTTTGCTGGTGGAGCATCAGATGGAAAATTTCCATCTGGCAGCTTAATCATCAGTGGCACTGATTTATATGGTATGACTTATGATGGCGGGTCATCAAATTATGGAACCATTTATAAAATAACAACTTCTGGAGTATATACTCAACTTCATTCTTTTGCTGGTGGAGCATCAGATGGAAAATTTCCAAATGGCAGCTTAATCATCAGTGGCACTGATTTATATGGTATGACTTATGATGGAGGTGCTAGTGGTGATGGAACAATTTTTAGAATTACCACAAGCGGAACTTATACTCATCTTTATACATTTGATGGTGGAGCATCAGATGGAATTTATCCATATGGTGGTTTAGTTATAGATGGTACTGATTTATATGGTATGACAAGTCAGGGAGGAACGAATAATGAAGGAACAATATTTAAAATTACGACAAGTGGAGCATATACACATCTGCATACCTTTGCTGGTACACCAAGTGAGGGGAGTTTTCCATTAGGGAGTTTAATACTTAGTGGCACTGATTTATATGGTATGACAGCTTTTGGTGGTACTAGTGGATCAGGAACAATATTTAAAATTACGAAAAGTGGAACAATTACTATACTTCATAATTTTGCTGGTGGAGCCAGTGATGGATCTTTTCCATACGGTTCTTTAGTGCTAAGTGGAAGCAATTTATATGGTATGACATCTGCGGGTGGTAATAGTGGATTTGGTACGATTTTTAAAATCAGCACTAGTGGCACTTATACACATCTATATAGTTTTATTGGAGGCGCAGGCAACGGAAAAAATCCAGAAAGTAGTTTAATTGTTGTTAATAATGCTTTGTATGGTATGACTAAAGCTGGAGGCGCTGCTATTGGTAGTGGTTATGGTGGAAATATTTTTAAATTCGAGCTACCTTCTTTGCCGAATCTATCTACTGTCTTAGTCAGCTCTATAACCCAAACCACTGCTTCTTCCGGTGGAACGATTACTAGTGATGGTGGTGTTGCAATAACAGCAAAAGGCGTGGTTTGGAGTACTTCTGCAAGCCCAACAGTTGCACTTGCCACCAAAACAAATAATGGAACGGGAACAGCAACATTTACCAGCTCAATAACTGGCTTAACAGCAAATACAACATATTATTATAGAGCTTACGCAACTACAATAAATGGAACAGGTTATGGAGCTGAAAGTTCATTTACAACTTTAGCGCTCCCAGTGCCAACATTAACAACAACAGCATCAAGTTCAGTTACATATAATTCATCATCTTCAGGCGGAGCAATTTCCAGCGATGGTGGAGTTGCGATAACAGCAAAAGGCGTGGTTTGGAGTACTTCAATAAGCCCAACAGTTGCACTTGCAACTAAAACTGATGATGGAACAGGAACAGCCACATTTACAAGTTCACTGACTGGCTTAACAGCAAATACCACATATTATTATAGAGCTTATGCAACTAATTCAATTGGAACAGCTTATGGAGCCGAAAGTTCTTTCACAACCTTAGCATTGAGTGCTCCAACATTAGCAGCAACAGATGCTGCAACTAATATTTCTAATACTACAGCAACTAGTGGTGGGTCTATTACAAGTGATGGCGGATTATCAATAACAGCCAAAGGTGTGGTTTGGTCAACATCAACAAATCCAACAATTGCACTATCAACCAAAACAAATGATGGGACCGGAACTTCAACTTTTACAAGTAGTATTACTGGATTAAC
>CAIWET010000252.1 GCA_903911805.1 uncultured Ignavibacteria bacterium
AAAAATGAATGATGAAAAATATTTTTATATTTTAATTAACACTATACTTAAATTAATTTAAAAGGATTGCTTATGGGCATGTACAATCTCAAGCAATTTGCGGGAAACCGCATAGAGTTACTTAAAGTGTCAATGATTGCAATATTAACTGTTATGTTATTTGCAACTGCTTCTTTAAAAGCAGACACTAAGGGTACAGTTAAAGGTTTGGTTACTGATGCAGAAACCAAAAAACCATTAATTGGGGCTACGGTATCAATACCGGAATTAAGATTAGGTGCTATTACAGATGACAAAGGAAAATTTTCATTTGAAGCACCTGCTGGTACTCATATAGTACAAATTAGATACGTTGGTTATGAAGTTACCAAAAGAAAACTTTTAGTTCGTGCAGGCGAAACAACAAAATTCGACTTAGCACTTTCTGGAACAGATGTAATGACAAACGAAGTTGTTGTTACTGGTTTGACAGGCGAAGTTGACAAGAGAAAACTTGGCAACATGGTTTCTAATGTTGGTGGAAATGAAATTGCAAAAACAGTTTCTTCATCAGCGGTTGATGCTATCGCAGGTCGCGTTCCTGGTGTTCAGGTTACCAAAAACTCAGGTACTCCTGGTTCAGGTACTTTTATTACTATGCGTGGTAGAAGAACAATTGAAGGTTCTTCAGAACCATTATACGTAGTTGATGGAATCATTATGGATAACTCATCACTATATGATGGTAGTGGTACAAAACAGTTTTCAAATCGTGCTGTGGACATTAATCCAAGCGATATTGAAGATATGACAATCCTAAAAGGTGCTTCCGCAGCAGCTATATATGGATCACAAGCAGGTAATGGTGTTGTAATTATTACAACCAAAAAAGGTAAATTGACAAGCTTTGACAAACCAGCCTCAATTACCTATTCTTCAAGCTATGGTATGGACCAAAAAACTGGAACAGTTCCAACTCAAACTACATTTGGTCAAAGGACACCTTATAAACCATACAAAGCTGGTTCAACTGATTCTTGGAGCACAACTCCATTAGCAGCTGGAACAACTGTTTATAATCAAGCTGATGTTCCATTTAGAACAGGACAAAACACTGAAAATACATTAACAATTTCAGGTGGTGTTCCTCAATTTGATTATCTATTATCAGGTACTTATAATAATACATCAGGTTATGTTATTGGCTCTGAATACCAAAGATCAAGTATCCGTGGTAATGTTGGTGCTCAAATTTTACCTGGAGTTACAATTCAGAATAATACAAACTTTATTTCTATCAATAATGACTTGCCACAGGATGGTTCAAATACTTCAGGTATTATGCTTGGCGCATTAAGAACTCCTCCTGAATTTGACAATACAAATTATTTAGAAGCAGATAAAGTAACACAAAGAAAATTTGCTTCTTATGATAATCCTTTCTGGTCACAGCATTTTAATACTTATAATTCAAAAATCGATAGATTCTTGAATTCTACAGATATTAAATACAAACCAGTTGATTGGGTTACTTTAAAAGCTGGTTTAGGTATTGATAGATATGAATATATCAATAGCGAAAAATTAGCAGTTGGTTCAAGAGCATCAAGCAATCTAGGATCTCTCGATTATAGCAGATATACAAGCAAAAATACAAACTTGGATTTAACAGCAACATTAGTAAATAAATGGGCTGATGATGCAATTGCAACTACATTTGTTTTTGGTAGCCAAACATTATGGAACACTTATTCAGTTTTAGCTGGAAGTTCAACCAATATACTTCCATTCTATGATATGATTAGCGCTGGCTCTACTAAAGATGCAGGTTCTAGTTTGTATGAATATATGAAAGTTGGCGTTTTTGGTCAATTAACAACATCATTCTATGACAGATATAATGTGACATTAGCTATCAGAAGAGACGGAAGTTCTACTTTTGGTGCTTCACAAAAATACCACTGGTATCCAAAAGCATCAATATCATATAATATTTCTGATGAAGATTTTTGGAAAGGCATTAAAGACGTTGTTAATACTGCAAAATTAAGAGCAACTTATGGTACAGCTGGATCTCCAAGTCTTCCAGGTACTTATGCAACGAACTATTTATATGGTACAGCTGGATTCTTTGACCCTTGGGGAAGAGGAACAACAGCAAGCCGTAATGGATATATCGGTATTAAACCAGGTGGTGGCTCAAGTGATTCTTATGTAGTAGCAGGTTCAGAAGATATCAGACCTGAAAATACAGAAGAAATCGAATTTGGTTTTGATTTTGGTATTTTAAATAATTTCATTACTTTTGAAGCAACATACTATAGCCAAAACATTACTGATATGATTTTGAGTATTGATGTTGCATCATCAACCGGTTATGATAAGCAATTATTAAACGGTGCAGCAATGTGGAATAAAGGGTTTGAATTTATAATGAATGCAAATTTAATTAAAACTCCTGATTTCTCTTGGACAACAAGTTTCAATTACTCACAGAATAAAAATGAAGTTACTGATTTACTTGGCGTTGAATCACAGTCATTAAACGGTGGTTTTACTGGTATTCAAAATATGGCTGTTAAAGGTAAACCACTTGGTATCTTTATGGGCTATGGCTGGTTAAGAGACGAAGCTGGCAATATTCAATACTCAACTTGGGATGCAGCTAAAAAAGAAGTTATGGGCGATGATTGGGGTATGAATTTAGTTGGTGCTCCAAGACAAGCATCTGATATGGTTACAATTGGTGATCCAAACCCAGATTTCCAATTTGGTTGGAGAAACGAATTTACAGTAATGAAAGATTTAACCTTCAGCTTCTTATTTGAAGGTGTTTACGGATTTGACGTATGGAATGGTACAAAAGGTGCATTAATGAATTTTGGTACTGCTAAAGTAACAGAAGACAGAAATGAAACTTGGGTAAATGACGCAGGTCAAACAGTTATGGATTATTCAGACGCTGCAAATCCAGTTGCTGCAACAAAATTGAATTATTACAGATATTATGCAAATGGTTTCTATATTAATGAACCTTGGGTTGAAGACGGCTCATTTATTAAATTAAGAGAAATCACTGTAGAATATCGCTGGGACGGTTTAAAACCTTGGAATATCAGCAATGTAACATTCACAGCATCAGCAAGAAACCTTTTGACAATTACAAAATACACTGGATATGATCCAGAAGTAAACACATTCTCACTTGCAGAAGGAAGAGGATTTGATTACTTTACTTTACCACAAGTTAAGTCATTCCGTTTCGGAATTTCTGTAAACTATTAATAAGGAGTGTTAAAATTATGAAAACATTATTAAGAAATAAATTTTTGGCAATAGCACTTCCATTAATAGCATTTATTGGTTTAGCTCTTTCATCTTGCACAATTGATGAAAATTTAAATAATTCACCGAATGCAATTAATGAAGCAAAAGTTAAATCAGTTGATGGTCTAAGAGGTTTAATGGTTGGCTTGCAAGTAGCAGTTGCTGACTTTTACTCTGGAGACCGTTCACGTATCAACAGTGTTATCGTTTATCAAATGTGCTCACCTGCTGGTTTAGGTCGTCCACAACCAAATGCTTGGAATACAATTGGCTGGAACGAAGCTGATAATACTGCAATCAACTGGGAAACAGATGGTCCAACTGACGACAATTGGAAAATAGCATACAGAGGCAATAAAATTGCTGATGATATTATTAAATATGCACCAGACGTTGATTTTGGTAGCGATGCAATCAGAAATTCATTCTTAGGTATTGCTAAGACTTACAAAGCTTTACTTCTTGGTGAATTAGCTGCAATGTATGGTTCAATTCCAATTTCAATTACTGGCTTAGAAGATCCTTCATTTGTTGACTTTGCAACTGCAATGGCAAAAGTTCAAACTTTATTAAGCGAATCTTTAACTCATTTTGCAGCAGCTGGAGCTGTTAAGCAAGATTTGAATTTTGGTGGAGACGGTCCTAAATGGATTGCAGCTGTTAATTCATTAAGAGCTAGATATTACTTAATTTCAAAAGACTATGCTAATGCATTAACTGCTACAAATAGCGGTATGACAGCTGGTTCTTTAAACGGCATTTATACTGACAATGCTAACGAATGGTCACCTTGGGGACATTGGACATTATCAGAAGCTGGCGAACCATTAAGAGGCGAAAAAACTTTTGTTGACTTATTAAAAGCTGAAGCTGGCGATAAAAGATTAGAAGAATATTTCATTCCAAACGATGGAGCTAATTACTGGGGCTTTGCTGCTCACGGTCAAAAAGGCGACTCTAATGAAACTAAATTATCATCACTTGTTTCAATGAAAAAATATGGCGCTTATGGCGACGATTTTCCATTGATTTCTGCAAATGAGAATTTATTAATTCAAGCAGAATGTATGGCAAGAGCTGGTAATGCAGCTGGCGCAGTAACTAATGTAAATGTTATTAGAAAAGCAGCCGGTTTGGCTAATTTCTCAGGAAGTACTCCTGCAGCTATCATTACAGAAGTTTTAAAACAAAAATACTTGACTTTGTTCTTAGAAGGTCAATCATTTTATGATGCAAGAAGAGTTGGTGTTTTACCATCAGCTACTTCTCCAAAAAGATGGGTGTATCCAAAGAGCGAGAAAAACGCTAATCCAAATACTCCAGCAGATAACAATAGTTTAATTCAAGGTGCTTTATAATCTTGACTTAAAAAGGCGTGTACGAAAAAAGCGGGATTTATTTCCCGCTTTTTTTTTATTTTTGCAATATGAAAGCTATTATTTTTGAATATTTTATTAAAAATGAAAAGAAAATACCTCTTTGGATTTTCTCACTTGTTCTATTAACAGGTCTAATCTCTGCTTTCATCTTGCTTAGTCAGGACATTTACTCGCTTTCATATTATGGTGATGCTAATTCAAGAATAGTTCAAACTAGATTGCTCTTTGATTCAAAAGATCCTGGCATTCATCGCTTTGGGACAGTATGGCTCCCACTGCCTCAATTATTGTTTCTGCCTTTCACTGCAATCGATGGCTTATATTTTACAGGATTAGCTGGCTTTGCCGTAAATATGGTGTTACTGGCGTTTTCAGCTGTATTTATTTATAAATCATCATTGCAATTAACCGAACATACAGAAATATCGGCATTAGTTGCCATTCTATTTGGAATTAATCCAAATCTTCAGTATAGCTCAATGACTACAATGACCGAAACCACTTCGCTGTTTTTTATCATTGGAACAATTTATTACTTATTATTGTGGTTAAAATCCGAAAAACCGCTTGAAGATTTATCAAATTTATTAAAGATTTCATTATACCTGGCTGGGGCTACACTTTGCAGATACGAATCATATTTGATGGTTCCATTCTTTTCTGGAATAATTCTTTGGATAATCTTTTTAAAAAGAAGCATCCCAAATATGAAAAAGCTATTAATGTATTCTTCAATTTCTGCACTTGGAATTCTTATTTGGTTAATATGGAATCAAGCTAAATACGGAGATTTTCTTTATTTCTCTCACGCAGAATATTATTCCGCTGCCTGGCAAGCAAAACATAGGGACGTAAGCAAAGGACTTGCCTCACAATTGGGAAATGTATTGTCGATGTATTCCATCACAACTTTAGCGATTTTTGGAGTTGTCTTGCCAATATTTAGCTTAATTGGATTAATCAAAAATCATCATTTCAAAGTGAAATTCGGAAGAATAATTTTTTATTCATTCTCGTTAATTGCTGTATTTACAACATTATATTCAATGTATAATGGCGTAGCAGAAATGACTTTTTGGTGGAACTCAAGATATGCACTTTTGATGTCTCCATTTTTATTTATTTCTGCATCATTAGGATTAAAACACGTTTTATCGAATATCGATGCAAAAAAATATTTAGGAATTGCATTAGTGATTTTACTTTTTTCGATGTATGGAATTCAATTATCAATCAGTCGATATGGAGTAGTTTGCTATGCTGATGCAATTGGTGGTTTCACTTGGAAACAAACCCCAAAAGCAGTTCAGGTTGGAGAAACATTAAAGAAAAATTATACCTATGGCGAAATTTTAAATCTTACAGGTTCAGCCCAATCTCAAAGAATAATGCAAACTTCTGGAATAGCTGGTAAAAATTTTACGGTTGCGCTTAATAAAGATGGATTTGCCTCAGAACCCTGGAGTATTGAGCTATTCAAAAATTTTGATTGGATAATCATTAGTAAGGCACCAGACGAAGACTCCGAAAAAATAGCAAAAGCAGTTATTAAAAAAATGTCAGAATTTGCTGAAAACTACAACATTATTTATGAAAATGAATACTATCTTTTGCTAAAAAAGAAGTAATTATCATTACAATTCAAACAATCAAACCCAAAAAAATTACTTAATTAATTTAATTTAAACAATATTCTCAATATTTTTTATTAATTTAAGAAATGAGTTTCTATTAAATTTAGAAATATTTT
>CAIWET010000253.1 GCA_903911805.1 uncultured Ignavibacteria bacterium
AAAAATGAAAAAAATTATAATATTAATTGTCATTTTGGTAGTTTTAGCAGGTATGTTTGCCATAATGATCAATAATAAGAAAAATAACGATACAAAAGCAAAAAGCGTTGAAGTAATGAATGATGTTCCAGTATCAACAACTAAAGTTACTAAAGATAAGGCTCAAAAAGAACTTTCAATTATTGGTGTAACTGCTCCAAATGCCGAAGTTAATGTAATTGCTGAAGTTACTGGTAAAGTAATGGAAATCAAACCTCAAATTGGTGATATCGTGTTAAAAGGAAGCGTAATTGCAAAAATTGATGATGAATTAAAAGTTGCTAGTTTTAATTTAGCTGAAGCAAATTACGAAAAAGCTAAAAAAGATATGGAAAGATATGAAGTTTTATATAAAGAAAAATCTGTAAATGATATTCAGTATGAACAAGTAAAACTTAACGTAAAAGTTACTGAAAGCCAATATATAATTGCTAAAAAACAATTAACTGATTGCAAAATAATTGCTCCAATCACTGGTATGGTTATAGCTAGACCTGCTGAAATTGGTACTGTTTTAACCCAACAGAACCAAAATATCGTTAGTTTAATTGAAGTTGGAACAATGAAAGTTAAAATTAATGTTCCTGAAAAAGATGTTTTCTTAATGAAGGTTGGCGACGAAGTAGAAGTTAAAACTGATATGAATCAAGAATCATATAAAGGAAGAATTAAAGCTATTGTTGCCAAAGGTGACGAAGCTCATACTTATCCAGTTGAAATTGCTATTCAAAATAAAGGTTCACAACAATTGAAATCTGGTATGTTTGTTAGAGTTAATTTCTCAAAAATCATTAAAAATGAAGTATTGTTGATTCCTAGAGCTTCATTAGTTGGTAGCGTAAAAGATGCTAAAGTTTATTTAGTTGAAGGTGAAAGTGTAAAACTAGTTCCTGTTATTGTTGGAAGTGAAATTGGAACAAATCTCGAAATAGTTAGTGGCTTAAGCGAAGGTCAAAATATAGTAATTAATGGTCAGCTAAATTTAGTTGATGGTTCTAAAATTAAAATAGTGAAGTAATACAGGAAAAAAAATGACAATTACAGAGTTATCTATAAAACGACCTACGATGGTTGTAGTTATATTTTCAGTCTTGGCTGTTTTGGGGGTATTTGGTTTCGTTCAATTAAAATACGAATTAATGCCCAAAATGAACATTCCGGTTATGACTATTACTACAGTTTATCCTGGTGGGTCGCCTTACGAAGTTGAAACATCTGTTTCAAAAGTTATTGAAGATGCCGTTACTGGCATCGATAAAGTAAAAGACATCAGATCATTTTCATTTGAAGGTAGATCTTTTGTTATATTAGAATTTGAACAATCTGCAAATATTGATAATGCCGCTCAAGATGCACAAAGAAAAATCAACGAAGTGCAATTGAGATTACCTAAAGACTCAAGACCTCCAATTGTTTCTAAATTAGCTTTTGATGAATTGCCTGTTCTTAAATTATCAGTTAATGGTGACTTAAAACCAAAAGAATTTTATCAATTTATTATTGATAGAGTTCAATCCAGATTATCTAAAACATCTGGTGTTGGTATGGTTCAATTAATTGGTGGTGAACAACGCGAAATCAAAGTTATGATTGATAATGACAAAGTTAAATCTTTTGGCTTATCAATTGGTTTTATTGCTGCTATGGTTAAAAATAGTAATATTGATTTTCCTACTGGTAAAATTTACGAAAATAATTCTCAGTATGTTGTGAGAGTTACCGGTAAAGTTGAATCATTAGATAATCTAAAAGAACTTGTGATTAGCAAGAGTAGAAGCGGTGGCGAAATTAAATTAAAAGATATTGCCGAAGTTGTTGATGCAACTAAAGAATTGGCAACTATTAATAGATTAAACGGTTTTCCTTCAATCGGTATGTCAGTTCAAAAAACTTCTACTGCCAATACAGTAGAAACTGTTGAAAAAGTTAAAGAAGAATTAAAACAATTAGAAATTGATTATAAAGATGTAAATCTAAAATTTGATATTGCTCAAGATGGATCATTATACACTATTGCTTCTGCAAATGCTGTTAAAGAAGATCTTGCAATTGCTGTGCTTTTAGTTGCATTAATTATGTTAGTGTTCTTACATAGTTTCAGAAACTCATTAATCGTTCTTGTTGCTATTCCTGCTTCATTAGTTTCTGCATTCTTCTTAATGTATATGTTTAATATTTCATTAAATATGATGACATTACTGGCTATGTCGCTGGTAATTGGTATTCTGGTGGATGACTCCATTGTAGTGCTCGAAAATATTCACAGACATTTAGAAATGGGCGACGAGCCAAGAGTAGCTGCCCTTCGTGGTAGAAATGAAATTGGTTTTGCTGCACTTTCAATTACTTTAGTGGACGTTGTAGTATTCGTTCCATTAGCATTAATTACTGGTGTTATCGGTAACTTCCTTAGAGAATATTCACTTGTTGTTGTATTTTCTACAATGATGAGTTTATTCGTATCATTTACAATTACTCCAATGTTGGCTTCGAGATTCTCAAGAAAAGAAGAATTAAACGAAAAAAGTATATTCGGTAAATTCGGATTATTTTTCGAAAACTTCTTCCATAAATTAACTAATCTTTACACAAGAGTTTTAAAATGGAGTTTAAATAATAGAAAAAAAGTTCTATTCGGAACATTATTATTATTTATCTCATCATTTGTAATTGTTGGTTTAGGTTTCGTTTCATTTGAATTTATGCCTGTTGCTGATAGAGGTGAATTATTAATTTCATTGGAAATTGAACCTGGTGCTAAAATTCAAAGTACTAACCAGGTTATTAAAGCTGTTGAAAAGATAGTTAGTGCATATCCTGAAGTTGTAAAAGTATCAACCTCAGTTGGTATTTCTACTGAAGGTATGATTGGTCAGGAAATGAACAATGCCGGCGAATTAATGGTTATCTTCAATAATAAAAATGAAAGAAAACTTAGCACTGACGAACTCGCTCAAAATATGAAAAAGAAAATTATGGAAATACCTGGCATTAAAGTTAGGGTTGCTCCAATTAGTTTTATGGGCTCTGCAAATAGATCTCCAATCGAAGTTATTGTTACTGGTGCCGATTACAAAGACATTATGAAAGGCGCAAGAATTATCGAACAACAACTAAAATCAATCAAAGGTACAACTGACGTTCGCGTTTCCGTAGAAGATGGAAAGCCTGAGCTCAAAGTTGATATCGACAGAAACAAACTCGCGTCATTCGGACTAAGCATCGGCGAAATTGGGGCAACTCTTAGAATTGCACTTACCGGTGACGACGACTCCAAATTCAGAGAAGGAAACAACGAATACAACATCAGAATTATGATTGATGACTTCGACAGAACCAACGTCGAAAACCTTGGTAATCTCTCATTCATCAACCAAAAAGGACAGCAGGTTCAACTAAAACAATTTGCTAACATCTACCAACAATCTGGACCATCTAAATTAGAAAGAAAAAATAGAATCTCCAGCGTAAACGTTCTCTCCCAAGTTTTAGGTACTACCTCAGGTAACGTTTCAAACGAATTAAGAACCAGAATGGCAACCACACAACTCCCTCCAGGAGTTAAATGGGAATTCGGTGGCGAAGTAAAAATGATGATCGAATCATTCATCGCAATGTTAATCGCATTCTTTGCCGGCGTCCTCTTCGTTTATATGATTATGGTCGCCCTCTACGACTCCTATCTCTACCCATTCGTAGTGCTATTCTCAATTCCAGTGGCGCTCGTCGGCTCATTCTACCTATTAGCATTAACCGCAAAATCAATCTCCATTTTCTCGATTTTAGGTATAATAATGCTCAACGGACTAGTTGCCAAAAACGCGATTTTACTCGTGGACAGAACCAACAATAACCGCCAAGAACGCGGAATGTCCGTAATCGACGCATTAATCGAAGCCGGAAGAACAAGACTTAGACCAATTATGATGACCACACTAACAATGATTATCGGTATGATGCCAATTGCATTCTCAACAGCAGCAGGCGCCGAATCCAAATCAGGACTTGGAATGGTATTAATCGGTGGATTAACATCATCATTACTACTTTCGCTCCTACTAATTCCAGTAGTTTACGAAATATTAGAAGGACTAAAAGAAAAATTCAACAGAAAATTCAAGAAAAATAAATAAATTATTTTTATGAATTATTAAAATCCCGTCAGATTATTTTTGGCGGGATTTTTTTTTAATTTCTAAATGTCATGTCGCACTTGATGCGGCAACTATGATTATCTTCTAAACACACCCCCTAACCCCCTATTGATAGAGGGGGAATTTTTAAGAGAGATTTTCTTTCGCCCCCTCTATTAAGAGGGGGACGGGGGGTGTGTTTTTCAAATAATAAAATTATTCCTTACCCATTTTTCCTATATTTTTCCTAATTTTGCATAGTATTATTTATTCAAGGAGATAATTATGAAATTAAAAATGTTCTTTTTATTATTATCAACAATCTTAATATTAACAGCCTGCAAAGATAATACAATTCCAATTATCCCAAATATAGATAGTGATTATTTTACTTGTATAATTGAAGGAGAACATTATAAAAATTTTACAATTACTATTGATTCAGTACCTCAATTTTGTGCTTATAATTATAAATTAAATTATACTAAATGCCTTTTTAATTTAAGGCAAAAAAATACTGCTAGTATTGAATTTTATGGCAATTCTTATGGAAAATATCCTATTTCTGAAACTGATTCGAATAAAATTAAAATCAATTTTATTCAGAATAAACAACTTTTAGAAATAAAATTGGGGCAAATTATTATTAGTAATTATGGAAATGAATCTGAATATATAGAAGGAATATTTTCAGGAACAGGAATTTTAATTGATGATTCATTGAAAGAAGAATTTGTATCTGTTACAAATGGGAGATTTAAAGTTTTAAGAAATTTCTAATAATTTCTAATCTTAATCCCCAAATGCGAATAATTCCAAAATGTTATTCGCATTTTTTATTATTATCAGATTAAAATGTCCAACACTTTTAAAGTGTTGGACATTTGACAAAAATTCTTTTAGCATTTTTTATTTTTATTAAATATTCTATT
>CAIWET010000254.1 GCA_903911805.1 uncultured Ignavibacteria bacterium
TGTATATCCTTAAGTTTGCAAGTATAACCTTAGTAACAATTAGCGTATTATTTACAGGATTTGCAGCTATCTTTTTCTCATTATCAGAAATGAATGCTAAAGATAGAAAGAAATATTATTATTTTTTGGCAGGAATATTTGCTTTTATATGGATGTTTTATCAATTTAATCAATTGACAAAATTCAAGATTTTGTCAATTGATTTTTCAAATATGCTTTTTCCTTCAATTGGGCATATCCCATTATTTATTGGCTTAGTTTGGATAACAGGTATTTTGATTTCTGCAGCATTTGTCTACACAATTGGAATGGCTAGGGGAGACCTAAGGCTATCCTCATTGTTAATGGGTTTAATAATGGTTATATATAATTTTTTGATGGATCCTGCTGCACAAAAAATTGGTATTTGGAATTGGTTCGATGATAAAATTTCATTTGAAAATTACATTGTATGGTTTTTATTTGGCTCAATAATTGGATTTATTGGTTTCAAAATCAATTTATTTGATAAAATTAAATCAAAATGGCTGATACATTTGGCAATTGCCCAAATTATCGGCTTTTCCCTAGCTCAATTAAAATAGAAATCAGGAATCAAAGGTTTAATTAAACTACTTCATAAAATTTCTCCAAATCCCTCATCCATTAGGAGAGGGACTTGAATTCTCATTCAGGTGGGGGGTTATCTTAAAAAAACCGATAAATTTAAATTAGATTCCGCATCAAGTGCGGAATGACATTGTTAAAAATTACTATTAAATCCTAAATATAAGCTCTTAATATTTGTTTTGCCAAGATTTTTATTTGCATAATTTTGCTTTATTGTTTGCATTGCAGATGTCATATCTTCAGATTTAATTCCATAATTTGAAGAATGCCAAGCCTCTAAAAATGCTGCGAGATGGTCGGCTGTTCTAATCAATTCGCCATCTACTGGATTAAACTCTTCAGAATTATATTTTTCATTAATATCATTAATCGAATAATTTTCAAACTTGATTTCGTTATCAACTGTAATCCTATTTTCAAATTCATCAAGAATGAAGTATTTGATTTCTGGTATCCATTCTTTTTCGATTAATGGAAATATTTCTTCCTGAGCTAATTCTAATTCTAACTCCTTCAAAAAGTTTTCAAATTCCTCAGATGACTTTTTGACTGGTGAAATAATGTCGCGAGTTACTGCTTCTGGTAAATCGTGGAATAAACCTCCATAAAAGTCATTGTAAAGGCGCTTAGGACAGGCATTGTTCTCTAAGGCGAAGAAGTATGAAAGCACAGCCACAGTCATTGAATGGCCTAATACGGAAGTCTTTGGGACTCTTGGAATTTGTGCCCAACGAATCTGAAATCGTAACTGACCGCAAAGATCAATAAAATCGTGAATTGGTTTTTTGGTCATCAAATGCTGCAAACCAATGAATTCATCAAGGTATTTGTGAATGTCATTCAGCAATTCTCTTTCGATTTGCTTAATAGAATAACTGTCAGGAGGATTAGAGAGCTTAATAATCTGAAATTCCCAATAACTTGCGTATCTATGAGCGGCAGCCAAAAGATGGGCAGAATGCTTATCGAGATAGTCCTCATTATTCAAATAATTAAAAAGGTCTTGC
This sequence comes from uncultured Ignavibacteria bacterium, assembly GCA_903911805.1. Lineage (GTDB taxonomy): Bacteria > Bacteroidota > Ignavibacteria > Kapaibacteriales > UBA2268 > CAIWET01. Next base: position 1,617 of record CAIWET010000254.1, read on the forward strand.
TTGATTTCTTCATTTTCTATCATTGCTTCGAGTTTGTTGTAAACCCATTCGTTTAACTTGGTATATGCTGCGTGATTGCCAACCTTGATTTTATAAAAAATTGGTGATTTAATATCAGAAATAACGATTCTTCTGAATAATTCAAAAATTCCACCTTTTATAATATTAATCCAATTAACTTTTTTACCCGCCATTTCTTCATATTTTCCTAAAGCATAAGCAATAATCATTTTATGAGCATGTTTATCCATTTCAGTAAATTCGATTGGGCGAATTTTGTCGTTCCATCTCTGGATTGAAAATCCTCTAAAAAGTTCATTGAGCAATGATATATTTACGAGCATATTATAGTCTTTTTTAATTAAAAATATAAAAACTAAA
>CAIWET010000255.1 GCA_903911805.1 uncultured Ignavibacteria bacterium
CAAAAAGAGTTATATTAACTATAGTAGAAATGCTTATAATTATTGGAGTAATAGCTGTAGTTGCATTAACTGGAAAATAATTAAAATTTAAATACCATGATAGAGTTAGTCATAATTTTATATGTTATATCATTAATACTTTCTTATTTATTAACAAGAATTTATTATACCCGAAAATGGGCAACTGATGAATTAGACCAGATTAATTTATTTATCGTAATATGCCCATTGCTTAATACTGTTACAGTAATCGCATTTGTACTTGTAATATTATGGCATTACATAAAACCATTATTTTATATAGATGCTCACAAATTCTTCAGATTGCGAAAATAAATTTGGTTAATTGAAAAATTATTCTTAATTTTATGTTATAATTTAAAAAGGAAGTTATGAGTATCAAAGACTATACAGTTCCAGGAAAGAAAGTAGCCAAATTAGTGTGTGTAACAGGAGACAACAATAATAAGTATTATAATTTATATGAGCAAAATGATGGCTCATTTATTGCCCAGTATGGTAGAATACAAGGCACCGAAACGATACATCCATACCGGATGAATGAATGGGATAAAATCTATCGCGATAAAACAAATCCTAAAAAAGGTTATAAAGATATCACTCATTTATTTACAGAAGAAATTACCCAAGATCTTAAGACAGCAGATCCAGTAAAAACCGCTGCTATTCAAAATGCAATGGTTAAGCAATTAATGGACGATTTACAAAGCTTTGCAAATAAAACCATTGCTGCAAATTATACCATCACTCAAGATAATGTTACTCAAAAGCAAGTTGATGAAGCTCAAAGAATCATTAATGAAATAACATCATTAATGACTGGAAATCCTTCGACAGTAACTGAAATAAATAAACATTTCTTACAATTATATACTATCATTCCAAGAAGAATGAAAAATGTAAGAGATTATATTCTTTCAAATCTATCCGGTCCTTCCGAAGTAAAATTTGCTCATAAGTTAATTGAAAATGAGCAAGCATTACTTGACACCATGGCAGGTCAAGTTGAAATGCTTAGTAAGCAAAAAGAAGCTAATTTAAAATCAATTGATCCAAATGAGCATGCTAAAACTATGGATATGCTTCAAATGCTTGGATTGGAAATCCAAGAAGTAAATTCCAATGAAATTAGCATGATTAAAAAAATGATGGATCGCAATTCCAATCAATTTGTTAAAGCATTTAAAGTTACCAATAATAAAACAGAAGTTAAATTTAAAAATAATTTAGATTCTGCTAAAAATAAATCAACCAATTTATATTTTCACGGGTCGCGAAACGAGAATTTTTTCAATATTTTACAAACTGGTTTATTAATAAGACCTAGTTGCGCAGTAAGCACGGGTTCAATGTTTGGGGACGGAATTTATGCAGCCCGTCAATGCAGAAAAGCTATTGGTTATACTAGTTTATCCGGTAGTTATTGGGCCAGAGGAAATGCTAATAAAGCTTATATTGCAATATTTGAATTTCATACTG
>CAIWET010000256.1 GCA_903911805.1 uncultured Ignavibacteria bacterium
TAAGATAATTTATTTTTTACCTTAAACTAAAGACACTTTAAAACGGAATTGTTATTATGGAATTAATAAATGCCAAAAAAAAACTTGGCCAAAATTTCTTAGTTGATGAAAATATCTCTCAAAAAATTGTCAATTCAATGAACATTGTAGAAAATGATACTCTTGTTGAAATTGGTCCTGGTACAGGCGCTTTGACTAAGTATATTCTTAGTCAAAATCCCAAACTTACCGCACTTGAGGTAGATGACAAGGCAATTGAAGTACTCAATCGCCAATTCAGCAATAAGAAATTTCCTGATTTTAATCTAATCAAACAAGATATTCTTACTTTTGATTTCCTCGAATTTGCTAATGAAAAACAAGTTGAAAAAATTAAAATAATTGGAAATATTCCTTATTATTTAACAACTGAATTATTTTTCAAAATTTTTGAAAATTCTGAAAGAATTGACAAAGTAATAATGATGGTCCAAAAAGAAATCGCTTTGCGTTTAGTTGCAAAAAAATCTACAAAAGATTATGGAATTCTTACATTAGCAATGGAACTTAGTGGAAAATGCAAAAGATTATTTGACGTTCCGCCAGGGTGTTTTGTACCGCAACCAAATGTAATGTCATCTGTAATTGAATTTGACTTTGCAACCAGAATGGTTAGTAATGAAGATTTTAAGAAAATAATGCCGTTAATTAGAGCCGGATTTAATCAAAGACGCAAAACATTAAGAAATGCACTTGGAACTTTTGTTGATAGAAACACCAATAAATCTATTGAAGACTTTTTGGTGGATAAACCAGACCATATCAAATATTATTTTACTCGCAGAGCTGAAGAGCTAGTTGCAAAAGATTATATTGAATTTTATAAAGTTATTACGGAAAAATAAATGTTAAGAGAATATTTTGATTATCGACAAATAAGACAATCATTGAATTCTACTGAAATTTATGCAATTACAATGCTCTTGTTTTGCTCAGTTTTGGACTTAATTTATTTTAAGCAAATTGAGCAATCGGCTTTACTTTTAATAGTTAATTTTGGAGTATTTGTTTATCTATCATTTTCTGCGATTTATTTTAAAAACAATCCTCAAAGTAAATTAATATTTATTTATAAATCACTTTTTATAGGCATTTGCTATATTTTTTATCAACAGATGCAAAGTTATATAAGAGTTTCAAATCCATTCCTTTATGATGATTTATTAATCAAAGTTGATTATTCTATATTTGGAACAAATCCAACTCAGGCTTTAAAAGAAATATCTAATAAATATCTAACTGAATATCTTCAAATTGCTTATGCAAGTTTCTATATTACTTCTTTGATAATTGCAATTGAGCTTTATAAATCGAAAAAGAGAAGTGAATTAAATGAATTTGTTGACCTTATGTCATTTGGATTTTATATTTCATATCTTGCTTATTTTCTTTTTCCAGCAGTTGGACCAAGATTTACCTTGCATAATTTTGCGATGACAAATTTGGAATTGCCTGGATTATTTTTAACTGATTTTTTAAGAGATTTTGTAAATACTGGTGGTGGAATTCCGCACGGAGTAAGCAATCCAGAGTTTTATGTTAATCGAGATTGTTTCCCTAGTGGTCATACTATGCTTACACTGATGAATATTATAGCAGCATTTAAATTTAAAACAAAAGTAAGATATTTTGTTTTGATAATTGGAAGTAGCTTAATATTTTCAACCGTATATCTTCGATATCATTACGTAATCGATGTCGTATTTGGTGTAATTTTCTGTTTATTTGCATATCTAATTGAACAAAGAATCAGAAAATATATAAATAATAGAATTTTATTCAGAAATGGAAAAATTATTAATAA
>CAIWET010000257.1 GCA_903911805.1 uncultured Ignavibacteria bacterium
AAGTCGGTATTTATTTATCAAACTGGGCAATCTGGCTGGGTACAAAGCTCCATGTATCGCAATATGAACCCTCTTTGGGCAAAAAATGAGTGTTTTAATCAACAAAAAAACTAAAGTTTTAGTTCAGGGAATAACCGGTTCTGAAGGTACATTCCATACAGCAGCTATGATTGATTATGGTACCAATATCGTTGGAGGTATTACTCCAGGTAAAGGTGGAACAGAGTATTCCGGTAAACCAGGCGTAAATTTTGCAAGACCAATTCCAGTTTTTAATTCAGTTAGAGATGCAGTTCAAGCTACAAAAGCAGATGCATCTGTGATTTTTGTACCACCTCCATTTGCAGCTGATGCAATTTTAGAAGCTATTGATTCTGGAATTAAAGTTATCATCTGTATTACAGAAGGTGTACCAGTTAAAGATATGATCAATGTTTATTCTAAATTAAAAGACAGTGATTCAGTATTAGTTGGTCCAAACTGCCCTGGCGTTATCACTCCAGGAGAATGCAAAATTGGTATTATGCCAGGATTCATTCATAAAGCTGGTAAAGTTGGCGTTGTATCACGTTCTGGTACATTAACTTACGAAGCAGTAAAGCAATTAACTGACCTCAAAATTGGTCAATCAACTTGTATCGGTATTGGTGGAGATCCAATTATTGGTACTCAATTCATCGATGCAGTTAAATACTTCAATGAAGATCCAAAAACTGAAGCAATTCTTATGATTGGTGAAATCGGTGGAACAGCTGAAGAAACAGCAGCAGAATATATCAAAGAATTTGTTACTAAACCTGTTATTGGCTTTATAGCTGGCAAAACAGCACCTCCAGGCCGCAGAATGGGTCACGCTGGCGCAATCATCTCTGGTGGTAAAGGTACAGCAGCAGACAAAGCAAAAGCATTAGAATCTTGTGGTATCAGAGTTGTTGAAACTCCAGCAATGATTGGTACAGCAGTTAAAGAAGCTTTAGACGGACTAAAGAAAACAACAAAAAAAGCAAAATAATTTTAAGAATATATATAAAAATAAGGAAAAAGAAATGTCAAAGACATTAGCAATTATTAAACCGGACGCAGTGGAAAAGAACGTAGTTGGCGAAATTTTATCAATGATTACAAAAGCAGGTTTTAAAGTTCTTGCATTAAGAATGGTAAATATCACAAGAGCTCAAGCAGGTGCTTTTTATGAAGTACACAAAGAAAGACCTTTTTATGGTGAATTAGTTGATTATATGACAAGCGGTCCTATTGTTCCAATCGCATTGGAATTAAAAGACGGCGTTGCATTCGAAGAATTCCGTAAATTAATTGGTAGCACTGATCCTGCAGAAGCAGCAGAAGGTACAGTTAGAAAACTTTATGGCGAATCAAAAGCAATCAATGCAATTCACGGTTCCGATTCATCAGAAAATGCTGAAATCGAAATTGGATTTTTCTTTGCAGCTAATGAATTGGTTAAAAACGGCAGATAATATCAGCAGTTTTTAAAAAAAAATCAAAAAGGTTGCTCTTTAGAATTAAGGGCAACCTTTTTTTTTTATTAATTTATTACCATTTTGCACAACCTAAAGGATGTGCTACTTTAAGATGGAGCCCACCTTTAAGGTGGACCCCATCATTCTTACAATTTTACAAACTTTTCGAATTTGTCGCCAATTTTGATAAAATACACACCAGGAACAAGATTGGAAACATCTAATCTTACTTCCCCTTCTTTAGAAGGGGTGCCCAAAGGGCGGGGTAGTTCTTGTAATTCTCCGAAAATATTATAAATCTCGAAGAAAACACCCCCTTGCCCCCTCTTGATAGAGTGGGAATCAAGAGAGATTTCAATATAATCACTTGCGGGATTGGGGGAAATCGAAATATTGTTATAATTTGATTCATTAAAAGATGATATATTTATCATATCAGCAAAATAAAATTTATCATTTACACTGCCTATTAGCTTATATATCCCATTTGATTTTTCAACAGAATAAATTCTATTATTGCCATCTTCCGAACTCCAAGTTTTTTTAATTTCAATATCTAAGTTTGGATTAAATTGTAAAAATAAATTATAAGCTAATTCATCATAAGGAGTATCTCTCGACATTCCAACTGCAATTAATTTATTATCGTCAATAATGAAGTCATTTATATATGAATCTTTTGATAGAGAATCTTTAAATAT
>CAIWET010000258.1 GCA_903911805.1 uncultured Ignavibacteria bacterium
AAATAACCACCCCGACTGAATAAGAATTCAGTCACCCCTCCTTACAAAAGGAGGGGAAGTAAATATAGTAAAATCATTTAGTTAAGAGATAAATATTCTTTTTCTTCAAGTCCCTCCCTTCAAGGGGAGGGATTTAGGGTGGGGCGAGTGGTGGTCGATTATTCTTAACGTAGATTCCTGCTTTCGAAGGAATGACATACTGAAAAATAAAAAAAAGACAGGTCTTAGACCTGTCTCTACAAACAAATATTTCTTCTCTTCAAGTCCCTCCCTTCAATGGGAGGGATTTAGGGTGGGGCGAGTGGTGGTCGATTTAAAAATCTTAGATTTCTGCTTTGGCAGAAATGACACCTCGAAAATGTTTAAAACATTTCTTATTATTTATATAACGGGAATCTTGAAGTTAATTCTTTTACTTCATTATTTACTTGAGCAAAAACTTCTTCATTAGTAACGTTAGTAATAACTTTATCAATCAATCCAGCAATTATTCTCATATCGTCTTCAACTAAGCCACGTGAAGTCATTGCTGGAGTTCCAAGTCTAATGCCAGATGTAACCAATGGTGGTTGAGTATCATTTGGCACTGCATTTTTATTACAAGTTATGCCTGAGTGGTCTAATGCTATTTCAGCAGCTTTACCGGTAACGCCTTTATTTCTTAAGTCAACTAACATTAAGTGGTTGTCAGTACCACCAGAAACTAAGTCATATCCTCTTTCAGTTAATGCTGTTGCTAAAGCTTGAGCATTTTTCATTACTTGAATTATATAATCATTAAATCCATCAGTCAAACATTCGCCAAAAGCAACAGCTTTTGCTGCAATTACGTGCATTAATGGTCCACCTTGAACTCCTGGCATTACCCAAGAATCAATTATTTCACCCATTTTTTTAACTCTGCCTGATTTTGGAGCAACTATTCCGAAAGGATTTTCTACGTTTTTACCAAGCATAATAATGCCGCCTCTAGGACCACGAAGTGTTTTATGTGTAGTGGAAGCTACAACATCTGCATAAGGGATTGGCGAGGTTAAATGACCTTTTGCAATCAAACCTGCTGGATGGGCAATGTCTGCAAAAAGGAAAGCGCCAACTTTATCAGCAATTTCTCTAAATGCTTTAAAATCAATATCTCTTGGATATGCAGAAGCACCAACTGTTATCATTTTTGGCTTGTGTTCCAAAGCTAAAGTTTCAACTTTGTTATAATCAATTTTGCCGGTAGCTGGATCTAATTCATAAGGAATAAAATTAAAGAATTTACCAGAAAAATTAACAGGTGCACCGTGAGTTAAATGGCCTCCGTGAGCTAAAGATAATCCCATTACTTTATCGCCGTGTTTGATAAAAGAGAAATATGCTGCCATATTTGCATTGCTACCTGAGTGAGGTTGCACGTTAACATATTCGGCACCAAAAAGAGTTTTAAGTCTTTCTCTTGCAATGTTTTCAACCACGTCAACACATTCGCAACCGCCATAATAACGAGCACCAGGATAGCCCTCGGCATATTTATTAGTAAGAACTGAACCTTGGGCTTGCATAACAGCCATAGAGGTGAAATTCTCAGATGCAATCAATTCAATTTTGTCACTTTGGCGATTATATTCAGCCATCAGGACATCATAAACTTCTTTGTCATTTTGATTTACTACTTCATACATATATTATAATCCAATAAGTATTTTAAAATTCAAACTTTTCCAATTTCAAATTTAATTAAGTTAATTTACTTAGCCAAAATAAAGTAAAAATAATGTTAGGAAAAATTGGAATTA
>CAIWET010000259.1 GCA_903911805.1 uncultured Ignavibacteria bacterium
AATTGTTCCATTATTATATGAAATCCCTTTGTCAATTAAAATTTGATTGCCAAGAGAATTATATAAATTAATTGATAATTCTGGGCTGATTGATTCTTCTAACTTAATATTTAAAGTTCTACCTGATGAAATTGGATTTGGATAAGATTCGTTTGAATTTACATCAATTTTCTCTTTAATATCAGTAAAATAGTCAAATGTAATTTTACATAATTTAAAATTCTTTTCAGTCCGTGAAATCATATCACCATAAGCAGTATTACCAAAATAATTATAGAAATAAGCTAATTCACCTAAATTATTTAACTTTTGCCATTTTTTAGGTGTGTTTTCAATATCTTCATTATAAATAAGTGCTTTTCTATTTTGCAGGAATGCAGTATTATTTATTATTGGAATAAAATTATAATCAAAATCTGCATCATTCCGAATAATTTCAATTGATGGATTATCGAGGTCAATTCTTGATAAATATCCTCCAGAAACAAATCGTTTTTCTGCCACTATATATCTAACATAATAATTATTTATATAGAGCTTATTTTTAATAATGTTGAATCTACCAGTTGGAATTGTATCGTGATCCTCGTATTTTAATAGTTCAGTCCAGGTTTCTCCGTTGTTTTTTGATTTCAATAAATGTATCCAAGAATCAATATATGTTGAAGTCTCGTAATTTAATGATGAATAAGATCTCCCTAATGCAATAATTTCACCTTCATATACTTGAGCCATTAAGATATTCATCGAATCCATTTTAAATTTTGAAATTAAATTAAATTTATTATCAAAAGCATTAATTGTTGTGTATGGCACTGAAGTTATGACATTCACTCTTGGAGATATGATAATATTTTTTCCTTCATTCTTTAGTAATGTATTATAATATTCTCCATAAACGTCACCTTTTATATCTTTGGAAAATTTGACTTCATAATTTTCAAAAAAATTATTTGTTATTATGACACTTGTATCATTTATAAAATTTTCTTGTTTATATGCATAACCAAAACCTGTAGAATCAATAAAAAAGTAATCAAAATACGAAATTTTATTAATTTTAGGGTCAGTAAATAATGGTGGTAGCCACGTAATGCCCGAATTTGATGTATGATAAATATTTTCACCAGAGGAAGCCAATCCAATTTCTTTCGAAATAAATGTGGAATTAAGGGCAGTATTTTCTAGGAAAGATTTTATTTCCCAATTAACCCCTTTATCGAATGACATTGCAATTAAATTTTGAGAACCAACAATTATTATCGTATCTTCATTTTTCATTTTAAAATCTGAATAAAAAAGATTAGTTACTCGCCTATTATAATTATTAATACTAATTTTTTTCAATTTAGTTGAATCAATTTTATAAAATTTAATTATACCTCTAAATCCCTTAAATGTATCATAGTTATCATAATCTACAACATAAAATGTGTCATTTAACTTTTCATAAATTAGTGGCGTTTCACCTCCGTAAAGCCAAGTTTTGCCATTGTCAATAGATGACAATAGAACCGTTGACAAAAGTAAATTAATAGAATTATTTAATTTCTTTATATGTCTGATTTTTAAGTTAGAAGCATATCCAAATGTTGATAAATCTATTTTACTTAATTCTAAAGATTTCAAATTCAATGATGTTAATGTTGAATTTATTCCGTTTAAAAATAATGAATTATTATTATATAATATTTCGTTAGAACCCAACGAGGTATCAATTTTGATTGAATTGAATAATTTAAAATTAAAATCATAAAATTCTATTAATCCATTTTTCAAAATATAAGTGTTTCCAGAACTATCAACATCTAATGATAATATTTTTTCAAAATTCCCTATTTTAACTGAAGTCCAGTTGTTCCCATTGTCTTTCGAATGTATCAGGTAGTCAAAATCAGTAATACCAATCAAATTATTGTTCATAAATTTGATGTCTTTAATTTGAAGTGTATCGTCAAGGAAGTGTTTAGATAGCCATTTTGATCCGTTATCATCAGAAAATAATATTTTACCTCCATTGCCATATACAATGATTCTATCATTTGCAAATAAGCAGCCATTAAAGTTAAGGTTTAATCTCTCAATATTTACATTTTTGAATTCAACATAGGAATATAAATTATTTGATAATATAAATAAGTGAACAATGACAAAGACAAATAATAATATATTTTTCATTTTTTTACTCGCAAATTTTAAATGAGCAATCAGAAATCCAATAATCTTCATAAGTCTTGCCAATAGGAGGCACAGGAGGAATGATTACTTGAGTACAAACATCTATTGGAGGTGTTATTGTTACAATTTCTCTAGAATAAGTGCCGTCTGAATTTTTGCAATAAATATAATGTTTAATGCATAAATATTGAGGTGCATAATTACATTTTATAAATGAAGCTGTATGCTCAGGTCCATTATTCTTTAAAGCCCAACAAGTTGAATAATATTGTTTAACATTAGTTAATGTTTGAGGACAAGGCGGTATTGAACCTTGCATTCGTAATATTAAATCTGAACAAACTCTATCATTTAATATATTCCAAAATGTTGTAGAATTGAATGCTTGGACAACTTCTGGTAAACCACAATTGACATTATTTAAATTAATATCAACTATATCAATCTGATATTCCAGTATCCCATTAACAAGTCGATAGCAGTATGTAACAGTATACTCACATCCACTATATTGATTAGGGTACCTTATAATTATAGTATAACCATCCATCCAACCAGGTGCACAAGTTGCATCTAATTTAATAGGCAATAAGGTAAATAGTAAAACGAGAATTAAAACAAACTTTTTCATAATAGAAATCCTTTTTAATAATATAATAATACTTTTTATAGAACGCTTAAAAATCTATATGCAATTTAAATAAAATAGTAATATAATCCAAATTCTATTTTCATTAAAGCATTGATACAAGGCACTTTCCATCGTTACAAATTTCGTTCTTCATTTGATTTTAGAAAAAATGAATTTTTTAATTGTACTTATTGCGAGATTGTTACGCAATGCAACGTACACGATTAT
>CAIWET010000260.1 GCA_903911805.1 uncultured Ignavibacteria bacterium
ATTAAGTTTTTTATACAATTTTTTATGATAATAGTATTAACTTTATACTATATTATTAAAGTGCTGTTATTGATGTTATTTTCGGGCGATAAAGGAAAATTTCATAAACAGGGCAAGCAATGGTCAAAACTTTTACTTAAAATTTGCCAAGTAGAATGCAATGTTATTGATAAAAGTAAAATCAGCAATGACAAGAATTATGTTTTTGTGAGTAATCACGCTAGTCAATTTGATATTCCAATTTTACTTGCAACTTTGCCTGAACAGACAAGAATAATGTATAAAGTTGAATTAGAGAAAGTACCTGTATTTGGATATTGCCTTAAGAAATCTCCATTTATTGCAGTTAAAAGAAGCGACCCAAAAAATGCTATGGCAAGTCTAGAAGAAGCAATAAATGCTATGAAAGAAAATTCTTCAGTAATAATATTTCCTGAAGGTACAAGAAGTCTTGATGGAAATCTTTTAGAATTCAAGCGAGGTGCATTCTTTTTGGCAACTAAATCTGGCAAAGAAATAGTTCCAGTTACTATTAAAGGCTCAAACAACATTCTCCCTTCTGGATCAATGCATTTCAAAAAAGGAAAAGTTGATATTATTATTGATGAGGAAATAATTACCGAAGGAATCAGTGATAAAGTCATTATGCCTAAGGTAAAAGAAATAATTGATAAAAATTTACATAGCTAAAAAAAACAAAAACCCGCTAAAAGCGGGTTTTTAATTTCTTATTTATCTCAATCTTAATATTCAGGAAAATAAGCTGCTATTATTGAATAACCTTTTCTATCTAAAGTTTTTAATGCTTTAGTAGTAGCTTTGATTGTTACATAGCGTTTTTCTTCAGGAATCCAAATTCTTTTTTTCTGCAAATTAGGTAAAAATCTTCTTCTAGTTCTATTATTTGCGTGAGAAACGTTGTTCCCAGACATTACTGAAGTTCCTGTTAACTGACAAAATTTTGACATATCCCTTATTCCCAATTTATTTATTCATACAGTTTACAAAATTAAAACATTTTTAATTAATAACCAAATAATATTTATTTTTTTTCTAAATTATTAAACTATTCATTTAACTTGGTTTACTTATCAAAAAACTCGCCTTGAATATAATTAGCTTTATCAGGTTCGCCAATAAAGCGATATAAATCTGTCCAATAGTTTAAATCTCGATTATCTATCGGTACAATTGACCAAGGTAATACGTTTTCAAATAAGTGTAAAACTTCTTTAGTTTTAGTTACATCTTTTTTTACTTGATAATAGTAATAACCCAATAATAAAAATGTTTGCTGATAATTACTTAAAAATATTCTAGAATCACTATCAGCAATTGCAATCGGATTTCGCACTTCTTTAAAGCTCCAGCCAGATTCACTAAATAATTTATTCCTTAAAAAGTTATAATCTACTTGTTCATCATTCACATAAGTATCAGGGGATAATTCATATATCAATCCCTTTTGTTTTACGTTTTGACTCCAACCGTAGCAGTATAATATATTCGCATTACCAGTTACTGATAATGCGATTTTTCTTTTCCATTTGTTAGTTTTGAAAATATCCAATAAAACAATATCACTAATTGTTAAATAATTAGATTCACCAAACTTTTGCCCATAAACAACCCAATTAAAGTTTAAGGAAGATTTTACTAAATTATCTTTAACATTATATCTTTCTAAATCATCACTAGATACAGCTAAACTATATGTTTGAGGTTCAATTTCCATAGGTGTAATAGCTGAAATTGAATCAATAGAACTTTCAGAAAAACTTGAATTTATTTTATTAAAAATATCTGAAAACAGATTTAGTTTGATATACCATTGAGTTGATAACAAACCAGCATTTACAACAGTAACATCTCTTCTGTAATTATCAACTAATTGCAAAAAATAAATTGGGAAAGTATCCATATCTCCCCAAGTTATAAGGATTGTATTTGTATCGCAATTTGATAACAAATTCCTTGCAAATTCTAAAGCAACATCTGTAAATGCATTTTTTTCTTTTGCCTCTTTAAAACAGAAAATCGCAGAATCAATATCACCTTTTATCATATATGCAAAAGCAGCGCACCCATATAGTGAAGATATTTTAGAATATGGGCTTAATATTAATTTTTCATAAGTCAATTTTTCTTTACTTTTTATCGAATTTTCAAAATATTGTGAAATTTCTCTTACTTTTGATAAAGAAGATAATGGAATTGAATCACCTGGAGAATTTCCATAAAATTCAGCATCTTTTATATAACCCATATAATAATTAGCTTCTGGATTGTCAGGTTTAACATTCAAAGCAGATTTGGTATATTCCATAGATTTTTTCAAATCAATCAATCTAAAGATAAAATCAACATCTGAAGTGTCATATAATCTATAATATTGCTTACCGAGATTCATTAATGAATCAAATTTTATGTCAATCTCACTAGCTTTAGTTATATAATTCGAGGCAACAAAGCA
>CAIWET010000261.1 GCA_903911805.1 uncultured Ignavibacteria bacterium
CAAAAATGTCCGATCTCTATATCTACTTCACGTATAGCCCGAAAAGATCATGGTTGAACTAATAGTACAGGTATTAACCGTACAAGACCACGCTTATTGCGCACTATTACTAGCTAATTTCAATATGGAAAACTACAAACAATTTGTATTATTCCCAGAAAAATAACATTTAATTAGTTAATATTTCAAAAGCGTTAGTTCAATTCATTGAATTAACGCTTTTTTTTTAGTTATTCAAAAAATATGGTATAAATTAAATTATTTTTTACTTATTTTGTATAGTAATATTTAGTGAAAAGAATTATAAACTAGAGATAATTATGTTAAAAATATCTATACTAACAATTGGTGATGAAATTTGCATTGGTCAAGTCTTAAATTCAAATGCTCATTGGATTGCACAGCAATTGACAGACTTAGGATGCAATATAATTTGTCATTCCACAATCGAAGATGATAAACATGAAATAGTCGGAGAGTTAAACAGATTAAGAAAGAAATCTGATATCATTTTGATGACTGGCGGATTAGGTCCTACTCACGACGATATAACAAAAATTACTTTAAATGAGTATTTTGATGATAATCTCATTTTGCATGAGCCTACTTTTGCTTTTTTAGATCAAATAATGAGCAAAAGAGGAATCAAAATGAGTGACAGAATCAAATCTCAAGCTTTACTTCCTTCTCATTGCATCCCATTGAAAAATATGATGGGAACGGCACCTGGTATGTTATTCGAATATGAAGGAGTGTATTATATTTCAATGCCTGGTGTACCAATTGAAATGAAGCACATATTTACAACACATATAATTCCTTTTATCAATATGATTTATAAGGAAAGAAATCCAAAAATTGTATTGCATAAAACGTTAAATACTGTTGGAATATCAGAATCTGTATTGGCTGAATTAATTGGTGACCCAAAACAATTTATGCCTAGTGGCAAACTAGCTTTTTTGCCTTCTACAAAAGGAACAAGAATTAGAATTTCAATAGCAGCTGAAAACCCAGTTTTAACCAGAAATAGATTAGAAAGTGCTAAAGCAGTGCTTTATAAAAAAGCTGGCAAGTTTATAATATCTGAAGATGATGTTTCATTTATATCAACAATAGCAAATTTTCTTACTAAAATGCAAAAGACAGTTTCAGTCGCTGAATCATGTACTGGAGGATTATTAGGTGCAGATTTTACTAGTATTCCTGGGAGCTCAAAATTCTTTTATGGTGGAATAATTGCTTATGATAATATAGTTAAAGAAAAGCTCCTAGTTATTGATAAATCACTTTTAGAAAATAGTGGAGCTGTTAGCGAAGAAGTTGCTTGTGCAATGGCAAAAAATGTAAGAACAATTTTCAAAACAGATTATGGTATTTCTATTACCGGTGTTGCAGGACCTGATGGTGGTACAGATGAAAAACCTGTTGGAACTGTATGGATTGGTTTAGCAATAAAAAATGAAGTTTATGCACGACATTATGTTTTTTCTAATGAAAGGCAAATTAATAGAGAAAGAGCAGTTGTAAATGCTGAAATTTTGCTTTTTCAACATTTAGTTAGTATAATTGAAAATAATCCCAAAAAGAAGTGATTTAGAATTCGATAATGCTATTTAGGGAAATCTCTCCAAGAATTGATGTTATTCTTAAGGCATCTTGAATATCGCCTTCGAAAACAACGGATTTTCCATTATTATGCACTTCCCAAGTTAAATTCTCAGCGTGCTGTTGAGAACATTTTAGAGCTTTTAATAATTGATTTATAACTTCATCAAAGCTATGCCATTCATCATTAAATAAAATCACTTTTGCTGAAAAATCTGTTCCAATTGAATCTATTACTTCTAATTCTTCTAATTCTAGTGTATCTGCCATATTTATCATTTTTTTTTAACAATCAATTTGTTTTACGTTTATACTATTTTATTATTGAAAAAAA
>CAIWET010000262.1 GCA_903911805.1 uncultured Ignavibacteria bacterium
AATAGAAGCAAAATTATTTGATAATGGAGCACTAACAACACCATTGATAATCATATTTGTAATGCTGAAGTTTGTACAATCTTCTGCTTTGATATAAGTTCCATAACCAGCACCTGCATCATTAACTTTTAATGTTAAACCATAGAAGCTAATGTCATAAGTATTGAGGAAACCTAAAGCATATTGCTGACCAGCAGCTAAATTGAATGTATGAGTTGCTGAAGTAGCGTCACTTGATTCTGAATGAACATAAATCTGATTTGTAGCTCTTGGGAAACTACCAACATCAGCTCTAATTGTTTCATTATATGAACCTGATTTAACGATAAAATCAACTCTACCTGAGCCGATAATACCAGATGCTCCTAAATAAGCCATAGCTTGACCTAAAGAAGAGAAATGTTCAGTTCCTGATTGACCAATGTAATAATTACCTGGGGACATTGCAGGAGCAACACCTTTTGTATATGAATCATTTGCTTGGAATTCATCTTTATTAGCATTTGGGAAAATAGTATTTACTTTAACAGTAAAAGGAGTTAAAGGAGATTTATCACCAAAATAGAAAGTTCCTAATTTTACATCAGTAGTTTGATTGTAATTTAAATTACCTTTCCAAGTTGAAGGAGATAATTGAGCAACACCATCAACACTCCATTGGAGGTCAACTTGTGTCATTGGTTTTTTACTGAAGTTTTTAATTGTTGCCCAAACTTCAATAGATCCTTTAGCGAAAGAACCTGATGGTTGTGCTAATGCTACAACTCCAGCATCATTGAAAATACCTGTTACGTCCAATGAGCCAGTCGCAACATCTGGAGGGCAAGTACCTGATGGTAAAATATTGCTAATATTAGTAGTAATTCTATAAGAAGTAAATGGGCCATTTAATGGATAAGTCATATTAAATGAACCTAAACTAACGTCAGCTACATCATTTGTTTTCAATAAACCTGACCAATTTGTTGAGCCAGTTGCAACTGTTGAACCATTATAAACAACGTTCCAAGAAATTAAACAACTTGTTACGTCAGGAGTACTAGGGTTTGTAATTTTAACTGAAACAGGAACACTACCTTCTTGTAATGCTGGATTCACTGGATCAGGAGTATTCCAACTCTTAATTGCCATTGCTGGTTTTACGCCATTTTCATCAACTGTAATTTCATCAATCATTATGTCATGATAATAAGCTGATATAGCTTTGAAATGGATATAAGTTGTTGAGTATTTGTACGATGATAGATCAATTGTCTTTTTGTTCCAATTTGGATTACTAGCATCATATCCTCTCCAAGTGGCAACTAAAGTACCAGTTCCAACAGTTGCAGAATTGGATATATAAACTTCCATTCTATCATTATAAGTTGAATAACTACTAGTATTACACATATAAAATGTTAAAATAGGTTTGCAATTCAAAGTTAAATCCATAGAAGGAGAAACCAATGTGCCATAACCTGTTGAAGTGTTATAGCAACAATACCAAGCCATACCGTTACCTTTGTAAGGGTTATTGTCTGGATATGTATAAGATGCAGATGTACCTTGAGCCCAGTTTAATGAATAATAACTGGTTGTCCAACCTGATGGTGGAAAAGTTCCATCAAAATTCTGGGACATAATGTTTTGAGAGTTAGCGTAATAACTCGATAGTAACATTACTACCATTACCGCTAAAATGTGTGAGAATCTTTTCATTTGAATTCCCTTTAAATAAGTTTATAAATAACAACTAAAATATTTCTTCTTTTCTTCTACTAAATTACGAATATTTTTTTAATTAGCAAGTAAAAAAATGAAAAATTGATTTTAAAATGAAAATTCGTAAGTGGTTGTTATATATTAGAGTAATTGACAAATTAGTTAGAATATAATTTTAATTAGATAAAGTTGTGGATAAATACTATGAACAAGATGGATAGGAAAATAAAAAAAGCTGCCTTTTTGAGGGGCAGCTTTTTGATATTAAATCAGCTTTAGATTATTTTGCAACAATCATTGAGCGAGTTAATTTATAACCGTTTACTTCTAATGTATAGAAATATACGCCACTTGATAAATTGCT
>CAIWET010000263.1 GCA_903911805.1 uncultured Ignavibacteria bacterium
ATAATTAAATAGAAAATTCTTTTTAATTTTGCTGTGTTAATTAAAAGGTGAAAAATGAAAAAGTTATTATTAGTTTCGATTTTAGTTTCAATTCAATTGATTCTGTCAAGTAATTCATTGCATTCTAGAATGGTTAAACAAGAAGATTTTCCAATTTTAGATTCAGCAATAGTTACAGATACGGCTTGGACTTTTAGATTTTACGATGGCGATTCTCATCGTCAAACACGCTCAATTTTTTTTTATGATTCTTGGGGAAATATGATTGATGATATTTATCAGGGTTGGGATATTGACTCAAATAATTATTTTAGTTCTGAAAGGTGGAGCCAGGAATATAATTCTAAAAAGCAAATGCTCGTTGCTTATTCTTATGGATATAAATACGATTGGTTTTATAAAGAAAAAGAATATTATTATTACAGCGAAGATGGTAAACTAATAGAAGAAAAAGGTTTTATGTGGGATGGCACTCAATGGGTTACTTATAGTTGGTGGCAGCATAAATATGACAAAAATGGAAATGAAATAGAAACTATTTACCAATTCTGGAAAGAAAATAATTGGAAAAAAGTATCAAGAATCATTTATACTTATGATGACAAAAATAGAGTTTTAACTCAATTAAATTATAATAATTCTGAAGATAATTGGAAAGAGAATCAAAAATCTGAATGGGAATATATTGATACAGTATCTTCTGTGATCACATATATGATGTATGATAAATGGACACCAAATGACAAATCAGTTTATACGTATAATTCTCAGAAATTATTAATCTATAAAGAGAATTTTCTTTTAGGACAAAATTGGAATAAATATACAAATACCGTAAATTATTATAATGATTTGGGGTTAAGAACTCATTATATCTATTTCGTTTGGAATATCCCTGAAAATAAATATGATACTTTGGAAAAAAGAGAGTTTTTATTTAATGATCAAAACAAGGTAATAAGAGAAAACAGATATAGCTTCTCATCGAATGGTTACTCTTTGTATTATTATATAATAAATGCGTATAAAAAAATAATAACTGATGTTAAGTATTGCATTGAAAATTTGAACGAAAGTGTTGATTGCAAGATATATCCAAATCCGACAGCAGACTTTATTAATTTGAATTTAATTAATGATCAAATCAAAGAAGTAAAAATAATTGACCTGATGGGAAATCAAATTTTTTCAAAAAAATATAATTTAAATTCAGAAATCGTAATGAGTACAAAAGAAATCCCTCAAGGAAAATATTTAATTTTTATTGAGGGAAAAAATGATTCATATATAAAGAAATTTATAAAAGCTGAGTGATTTTTTCTAAATCTTTTGGTGTATTTAAATTAAAAAATAAGTTTTCGTTATAGAAACTAAATTCTTTTTCAAAATCGATAATAAGTGCATTGTTTTCCTTAATAAAACTATGCACTTTACATCCTCTATGCTTTTGCTCGTGATGACGTATTTCTTCTTTATTACTATCTTCTAACTTTTCTTCAATATTGGAAATCAATGATTTAGAATAAACTCCGCAAAGCTCTTGAACAAAACCATTAGCCAAAGGCAACGTAATATTTTGATTTTCTGATTTTGAAATAATAAAATCGATGGCTTCGAGAGTGATTAAAGGTAAATCGCAGGAAATAATAAAATTCTTTTCTGTTTGCGAATGCACTAACCCAGAATGAATACCACCTAAAGGACCTTTGCCAATAAAAATATCTTTAACTTTTGGCTCATTTATGAAATCGTATAATTCAGGTTCATTAGTAACTAAAATAATATTTTTAAAAATTGATTTAATCTTTAGATACAAATCTTCAATAATTGTTTTGCCATTAATTTCAATCAAGGATTTATTTTGTCCCATTCTGGAGCTTTTGCCACCAGACAAAA
Organism: uncultured Ignavibacteria bacterium; assembly: GCA_903911805.1. Taxonomy (GTDB): domain Bacteria; phylum Bacteroidota; class Ignavibacteria; order Kapaibacteriales; family UBA2268; genus CAIWET01. The sequence goes on from CAIWET010000263.1 coordinate 1,897, forward strand.
TAATTGCAGTTATAGCATCGTACATTGTACTCTCTCTCCCTTTTTTATCTCATTTAAATCTTCATAAAACATTATTAAGCAGTTTGCCCGAGAAAGTCCATAAATATCAGCAGAAGATTGCTTGCCAGATAATTTAACCACATTGGTTTCTTTTTCATTAGCATTAATTGTTGCCCTAACAAAATGCATCTTATTGTCTTTTTTATTTAAGCTATCTCTTAAATAACCAATTGTTAAATAATCATCTTTTTCATCGTGTGGAAGGATAACTTTGATGAATTTTTTGAAACTTGTATAAACAGCTACTGGATTGCCTGGTAAACCAAAAATGAGTTTATTATTATTAGTTGCAAAAAGGAGGGGTTTGCCAGGTTTTACATTTACCTTCCAAAAATGAATTTTGGAATTTAACTCTTCTAAAATCTCTTTAATGTAATCATATTTGCCTTCCGAGACACCACCAGAAGTAATAAGAATGTCGATATCAGAATTTAGAGCCTCACTTATCTTTGCTTTAATTTGATCTTTATCATCTTTAATTATACCAAAACTAACATAATCCATTCCAGATTCTTTTACCAAAGCAATTAGAGTATATAAATTAGAAGCAATGATTTTATCATTTTCTGGGTTTTTATCAATTTCGATTAATTCATCACCAGTAACAAGAATTCCAATTTTGAATTTAGATAATACAGATAATTTACTATAACCACAAGAAGATAAAATTCCTATGTGTTTCGCTTCAATTTTATCATATTCTTCTAAAATTACTTTATCAGGAGAAATATCTTCACCCATTTTTCGGATGTTTTGACCATATTTAACACTAACTCCAGGCCTAAGGGAATAAGAATCATTGCTAACAATTAAGTCTTCTATAGGAATTACAGTATCAAATTCATCTGGTATTTTAGCACCTGTCATAATTTCAATGCAATATTCATCATCAAAATCAGACAAATCTTTGAAATTTCCAGCAGAAATGGTGTCAGCTTTTAACCATTTTTCCCTTTTAGATTTGTGAATAACAGCAATTCCATCCATTGCAGAATTATCAAATCTAGGAAAAAAAGAATTAGTATAAACTTCTTTTGAAGAATAACGACCAACAGAATCTATTAAATCTACATCTTCACTACGTAAAAACATAGAACCTAAATTATC
>CAIWET010000264.1 GCA_903911805.1 uncultured Ignavibacteria bacterium
GATAATTTAATTTTTGCTGTTTTTTATTTTGAAACCTCTTTTTCTAATAAACTTTCAATTTTTTTAATTTTTGATTTCATTCTTGACTCATCACCTTTACGTGCATCAATTTTAATTGTTGTAAAAATTCTAGTTGATTGTGGTTCTAATAATTTGTAGCACGAGTCAATGGTATTCATTACTTCTTCCCAATTACCTTCCAAGATTGTTCCCATTGGAGTTAATTGATAAGTAATTCCTGATTTATCTATAAAATCAATTACTTGTGAAACATATTTACTTTTACTTTCGCCTTTATCAGTTGGAAACATTGAGAATTCTGCTAATATCATTGCAATTCCTAAAATATTCTAAAATTTAAATGACGGCAAATCTAAATTCAAATTATTATTTTTTGGAACATATTAAATTTAAAAGTGTTATTTTTGTTTTGGTTTAATAAAAAAAGATTTGAAATGAAAAAGCTCTTAATAATTCTCTGCTTTATAGCCTTATTCTCCTGCAAGGATAATTCTGTTAAAACTGAAACTTCAGATAAATATATTTTTGGATTTTTTGCTGGTTATGTTGCAACAAATATCTATAGCCATATTTATAAATTCGAGAATAATACTCTATATGAAGATACTAATCACGATTATGCAACATATTTTAAAGAATATGACGCAAATTGGAAAAAAATGCCAGATTCGATGAAAGTTCATTTAAACAATACTATTTGGGAAATCCCACAACAACTTTATAATGAAAAAGATACGGTTTTTGGTATGCCTGATGCTTATGACCAAGGAGGTTTTTACCTACAAGTCATTAAAAAAGATGGTACAAGTCGTTATTGGCTTTTTGACTCAAACACAAAAGACATACCACAATATATGGTTTCATATATTGAAAACCTTAGGTCTATTATTTGGAAATTTAATGGTTATTAATCCTTTTTAGATTATTTCTAATTTTCCAGATTACAATTATTTAAAATAATCTAATATTATTATTTGGATTCTGTGTATTTTTTAAAATTATTCAATATAGCTTGCCAGCCATTTCTTTGTAATTCTGCTGTATTCACGTCTTCTGTTTCGAATGACTCAATTATTTTAATTCCATTTTCAAATTCAGAGAATTCAACTTTCACTTTTCTTTCATCGCCTAAAGTGATTTCAATCAATTCTTTTGGGATGATATTAGTATAAATACCCCAAAAATCAAAGCCAAAACTGCCATCTTTGGCTTCCATTCTGTAAGAGAATTTTCCACCAATCGTTAAGTCATTTTCAGCACAAGGAGAATGCCAATCATCACTGGCAAAATTCCAATTTACAACATTTTCAGGTAATGTCCAACAATCCCAAACTTTATCAATGTCAGCATTCACGATTACTTCAATAAAAATGCTTACTTTTTGATTTTCTATATTCATTTTGTTTTATCCTTTTTTATTTTTAACTTTTTTAATTCAGCTTTAGCAACATTTTCGCTAACTCTGAATCGAACAATTTTCTGTATTAATTCAATTGGAAGCGGTTTATCCAATGGAAATTGGATTGCTCCTTTTGAGCTTTTATAATCAGTAATTTCGTCTTTGAATTTTTCGGTTCCGGCGCCAGTTGGATAAAATCCAATATGATTTTTACAACCAGCAAAATAAACTAAAATTCCATTTAATTTGTACGCCGGCATTTGATAGCTGATGCATTCTTCGGCATCTGGTGCGGCTTGTTTGATGGCAAATCTGATTTGCTCCAATAATATTTGCATATCATTGGAAAATCCTGCTATATAGCTATCTATATCTATAAAACCGTTCTTTATCATTTTTCAATTTATTCAATATTTTGAATTAAATAAAATTAAGATTATAAATCGAATGAATCAATAAAATAGTTTACTAAGGTATAATATATCATCAAAATCATTTTTCAAGACTTTATTAAAATATTATAATTCATTATTAAGGTAGTCATGATAAACATTGTCAGTCAATTTATATTTAATAATTCTTATCGTGAATAACCAAGCATATGACAAAGATAAGAATTGACTTCCACCCAACCTTTTCCAAGTAAAGTGACTGCTATCCTAATTATTGAATAATCTAATAACAATAAAATTTAAATTCAAAATCTATAAATTTTCTATGTATTCAATATTGATGAATTTCGTAAAAATCAAGTGATTCTTTTAAGGATTGGTTTTCTGTTCTTAGTGTCTGATACTGGATTAGAATTTCCATTACA
>CAIWET010000265.1 GCA_903911805.1 uncultured Ignavibacteria bacterium
AAACCATATTCAATAAGATGTATAAAATAAGAAAATTTTATCACTAATTAGATTGCTAAGTAATGCCATTATTTTCAACGTTACAAAATAAATTATCAAAATATTTACTTTCTTATCAAAATAAGAAAAAATTTAATACTATTATCAATCACTTATCGTTAATAAGGAAAATTCATAATGTTGAATTTTTATGGATGTAAAAATAATTGGTGAATGAATGGGATATAACTTTACTTCTTTAGACTTAACAGAAATATCAAAGACTTTAAATGCTGAATTTAAAGAATTTTCAAACGGTTGGACGATTAACATCAACAACCCAAAAATGAAGCAAGCATTAGTTCTAACTATTTATAACAATGTGGAATTGGGCTCTGACGAAATTGGTAGCCTTATTTCAGTGCAAACACAACACGGATATTTTGAATTACATAATTGTACAAATTTTCTTGTATTTGAGCCCGATGAAGTGATTTTTATTCTGAAAAATTCTGATAAAGTATCTTCTTTGATACTCAGCAAAGATGGTGCTTGCTCGATGTATGCAAATATTGAACAAGCAATAATTAATGCTGATTTTTCTGAGCTTGACCCTGCTGTATTGCTAGCGGCTATGCAATTGTCATTAACCGAAACCATTGCAGTTTAAATTAAACTATATTATTCAAAAATCCGTCAAAAAAATTAGTGAGCAAAAAAGTAAAAATATTCAATGAGACTGATACAAAATTTCTGCCTAATAAAAAATTACAGAAAATTGCTGAATTATGCCTCGAAAACGAAAAAGCTGATATTAAATCTATAAATATAATCTTTTTGAATGATGAAGAAATTCAAAAACTGAACAATCAATATCTTGGCCACGATTTCACCACTGACGTTATTTCTTTCAATCTTGAAGGTGAAAATGAAGATGAGATTATTGGCGAAATATATATTAGTATTGATACAGCTAAAGCTCAGGCAGCCGAATACAAAGTTTCTTTAAGTAATGAACTTTTAAGACTTGTAGCTCACGGCACATTGCATATATGTGGATATGATGACTCAACTCCAGAAGAAAAAGAAGCAATGCACTTAAAAGAAAATGAACTTTTATCGAACATTAAATAAGAACTAAAATGTACGAAAGAATTGTAGAAATAATAACTCTAGTAATCGCCGAACTTAGGACAAATAAATCAATTGCCGACGTTAGCATTACTAATTTAGAAAGCTTAGGATATTCAAATTCAGAAATCTCCACTGCACTTAGTTGGTTGATTGACAGACTTGAATTTTCTGATAATTCATTCGTTAATCATAAGCCTGACTCCAGTTCATTCAGAATTTTACACGAGATAGAAAAAGATCTATTTACTTCAGAAGCTTGGGGACAGGTAATTCAGCTCCACGCACTAGGATTATTAACCAACGAACATATTGAGATATTAATTGAACGCACTGCAATGATGGGATTCAGACAAGTTGATATTCATCAATTGAGGCTCTTCGTAGCTTATGCCGTTTTCAATATATCGATCAATAATCAGCCCACGAACAAGTTAATGCTTCAGGGCAACGAAACCATAAATTAAATAATTTGGTCCAGTAGCTCATCAGGATAGAGCGACAGTTTCCTAAACTGTAGGCGAGAGGTTCGAGTCCTCTCTGGATCACTTAAGCCTAATATTTACAATCACTTAGCCAACTTTACCATAATCACATTTAGTTCAAATTCACTCGATTTTTGTTTCTAATTCAGTAAATTTAATTACATTTGGGTCTGTTTTTATCACATTTCTGGATATTTTTGACTTCAGCACCAATCCTTCAAGACTTGTGCATCTGCTTAACGCAACATAAACCTGACCAGCAGTGAATGAGCCACTCAAATCAGCTATAATATTATCAAAAGTAAGTCCTTGGCATTTATGAACTGTAATTGACCACGCCAGTTTAATTGGGAATTGATTAAATTGTCCAATCATTTCTTCTTCAATTTTCTTTTCTTTGGCATTCCAGGTATATTTTATATTGCTCCAAACGAATCGCTTAACGTCAAGTTCTTTCCCGTCTGGCATTTGAACAACAATTTTATTTTCTTCTAATCTTTTAATTTTTGCTATTTTTCCATTGAAGTATTTTTTTTCGGTATCATTTTTTATAAACATCACCTGTGAGCCAATTTTCAACTGCAAGTTCTTGTCCGTTGGCATCATCGAATCTGGGAATTCCCCCAAAATATCTGCTTCGTAAACTAGCAACATCGATTTAATTTCACCTAGTTTTCTTTGATTAGTTTCGTCAACTATTCGATTGTGGGTTGCTATTATTACGTAATTGTGATTATCATTTTTAAAAACTGCTGGAAGAAATCGACTATTCAATAATGCCAAATCTGCATCACTTACTTGATTGATTCTAACATTATTCAATAAATTGATAAATTCGAGGTCTTGTTGACGATAGATTTTTTTCAATTCAATATAAAATATCTTATTTTCTTTTAATACCAATGAACTAAAGAAAAAAGGTGTTTCGTAGTATTGCTTGAGCATTTCCCATTGGTCGCCTTGAGCTATTGGTGGTAATTGAAATGCATCTCCAATCAAGATTACTTGAACTCCACCAAATGGCTCTGATTCACGTTCGCGGAATACTCTGAGCAATCTGTCAATTACGTCCAGTAAATCGCATCTTACCATCGATATTTCATCGATAATCAAAAGCTCCATACTCAAAATTAGATTTTTATGCTGTTTTCGATATTTAAAATTATCAAATATTGTTCGTCTGTCATCTTCGTCCAATGCAACTTTCGTTCTCAATCGAAAATCATCAGGAAGATAGACACTTGGTGGAATTTTAAAGAAAGAGTGAATTGTCTGCCCACCAGCATTAAGTGCAGCAACTCCAGTAGGAGCTAAAACAATAGTTTTCTTAGATGTTGTTTGCTTGATATATTTCAGGAAAGTAGTTTTTCCGGAGCCAGCTTTTCCTGTAAGATAAATCAACTGATTAGTATTTTTTACCAAATCTGCAGCAAAATTAAATTCTGCATTATTCTCATCTAATTCGATGTTATCAACTTTTAT
>CAIWET010000266.1 GCA_903911805.1 uncultured Ignavibacteria bacterium
AAAGAATTTTTTATAATTTCTCATTCATTGTTAAATATGAATCTTATTTTAGATTTAATGCAAATGACAATTTGCTTCACAACGCTTTAAAAATCAAAATTGAAAGAAAAATTTAGGAGAAAATATATGTTTGGAAAAATAATAATGATAATATTGATGTTAATGTCTGTATTAACATCTGGAATATATTTATTAGGAAAAAAAGAGAATAAAGACTTACAGTTTTTAGCTGGAAAGATTTTTTATGGATTGCTTTTGGGTATTATTCTAATTTCTACCTTCTTTATGATAAACATTATAAATCATAATTTTCAATATACTTACATATATCAATATTCATCAACTATGCTCAGTTGGCAACTTTTGATATCATCATTTTTTGCGGGGCAACAGGGTTCATTAATGATGTGGGTTTTGATATTTGCTATATTAGGATTCTTTCTAAAACCTTATGTTAAAAAGCACGGTTATGAATCTCATTTTATTGGTATATATACTTTCATAATATTTTTCTTGTTATTAATGTTAGTATTTAAAAGTCCTTTTGATTACGTTTGGGAATCATTTCCAAATGCAGGATTTGACTCCAAAAATTTCCCATTAGAAGGCAAAGGCTTAAATCCAGTATTAGAAAATTTATGGATTATCATACACCCCCCCATTTTATTTATAGGATATGCGGCAGTAGCTATACCCTTTGTTTTTGCAATAGCCGGTTTATTTAAAAAGGATTATACAAATTGGATTACATTATCAGCACCTTGGGTTCTTTTTGCATCAATTGCTTTAGGCACTGGTATAATTCTTGGAGGTCTTTGGGCTTATGAAACATTAGGTTGGGGTGGATTTTGGGGTTGGGATCCTGTAGAGAATTCTTCATTTTTGCCTTGGCTTGGAATGACAGCACTAATGCACACCATTTTAGTTTTCAAAAGAACTGGCGGATTAATTAAATCTAATATATTTATTGCTATTCTTTCCTTTATTCTTGTATTATACGCTTCATTCTTAACAAGAAGTGGTATTCTAGGAAATATGTCAGTACACTCCTTTACTGACCCAGGAGCAGCAGTTTATAGCCTTTTATTAGGAATGTTAATTATATTTTCACTTGTTGGTTTTTATGCATATTTGCTGCGAAAAAATGAAATTAAAGTAACCAAAATAAACTTCAATTTGTTATCTAGAGAAGCTGTAATTGCTTATGGTGTAATTGTAATTTGTTCTATTATTTTTATAGTTTTTGCAGGTACTAGCTTACCTATATTTTCAGATTTATTTGCTGCGAAAAGCTCTGTAGAACCATCATTTTACGACAATTGGGGCATTCCACTAATATCTTTAATTTTAATTACAAATGCATTAAGTCTTTATCTTCCTTGGAAAGAAAAAATAAAACCTAATGGAATAAAGAAAATAATAATTGTTTTAATTATGAGTGTACTAATAACCAGCTTTTTTAGCATAATAATTCCAAAATACTTATCATATTATTTATTAATATTTGCTTCTTCCTTTTCATTAATTGCAAATATTGAAATAATCATTAGAGGTAATTTGAAAAATTTTGGTGGAAATTTTTCTCATCTTGGTATTTCAATTTTCCTATTTGGTTTAATTTTATTGAATTCGCTTTCTGTAAGTAAAACAATTACTTTTAAATATAATACCCCTATTCAGGAAATGGGTTTCAAAATGACCTTGACCGATAAAATTGAAATCGAAAAAAACAAACCAGACAGACAAAAATTCATTTATAGAATAAATGTTGAAAATAAAAATGGAAACTTTTTTGCTGATCCAGTTGTATATTGGAGTGATTTTAATTTGCGCAAAGCTCCAATTATTGAACCATTTGTTAAAAGAGATTTATTGAGTGATTTATATGTTGTCTTAAAATCCTCTCAGACAAAAGGAACCATAAATTCTTTTGGATTATTAAAAGGGCAAGTAGCAAAAATCAATAATGATACCAATTTAAAAATATCATTTTCTGCATTTGATATGGGACATTCTGGTGCGACTGCAAAAATGGCTAAAATTGGAATTTTCGTTAATTTAAAAAGTAAAGATTTAGAGTATACCGATACATTATATACCAACTTAATCGAAGGTTCAATCAAATCAGAATTAAGCTGGAAAAAAATTCAAAATTCAAACACAGATATTGCTTTAATAAAAATCATTCCTAATAAGGAAGATATCTCAAAATCTGAAGCTGTTTTAATGGCAAAGCCATCGGATAAATCATACGAAGAAGCAGTTGGGGAAGAATTATTCGTCGAATTCTCAACAAAGCCAGGCATCAATTTAATCTGGATTGGATTTTTGATGATAGTTTTAGGAACAGTAATCGCTAATTTTACATCAATAAAGAAGAAGCGTTAAGAATAATTCATTTTGTGTTTCAAAAAGGAGTATGCTTTCAATCATACTCCTTTTTTTTCTTTTCTTTTCAGTTAAACTCAAAAATATATTTATCATTTTAGTTTGTTTTAGG
>CAIWET010000267.1 GCA_903911805.1 uncultured Ignavibacteria bacterium
ATTCATAAATAATGATTTAAAAATTTGGATATTTAAAAAAAAAGTCGTAATTTTGTTTTTCATGGTAAATTTGAAATAAGAAAAGATATGTTTGAGAACTTACAAGAGAAATTAGAATTAGCTCTGAAGAGATTCAGAGGGCAAACGACCATAAGCGAAGAGAATATCTCAGAAGCTATGAAAGAAATTCGCAGAGCTTTATTAGATGCGGATGTTAACATTAATGTTACTAAAAAATTCGTAGAAGATGTTAGAGAAAAAGCAATAGGTCAAGAAGTAAAAGGCAAAGTTATGCCTGAACAATTAATCGTAAAAATTGTACACGACGAATTAGTTGCTACTTTAGGCGGAAAACAATCTGAATTGGTTTTTTCTTCTCATCCTCCAACAGTTATATTAGTTGCCGGTCTTCAAGGATCTGGTAAAACTACTTTCTGTGCGAAATTAGCTAAAAGTTTAAGAAAAAAAGGAAGACAACCACTCTTGGTTGCCTGCGATATACATCGTCCTGCCGCTATCGACCAATTAAAATTATTAGGTCAGCAAATTGGATTACCAGTTTATGCTCAACCTGATTTAAAAGATGCTGTTAAAATAGCTATTGATTCTTTAACTTACGCCAAGAAATTTGCAAGAGACGTAGTTATTATTGATACTGCTGGTAGATTGACAATCGACGAAGTAATGATGGAAGAAGTAAAATCCATCTCACAAAATGTTAAGCCAACAGAAACTCTTTTTGTTTGTGATGCAATGATTGGTCAAGATGCCGTTACAACAGCAAAAGCTTTCCACGATATGTTATCTTTAACAGGTATTGTTCTAACAAAACTTGATGGTGATACTCGTGGTGGTGCGGCTTTATCTGTATTATCAGTTGTAGGAAAACCAATAAAATTTGTCGGTACTGGCGAAAAAGTTGACGCTCTTGAGCCTTTCCATCCTGAAAGAATTGCTTCCCGTATCTTAGGTATGGGTGATATTTTAACTCTTGTTGAAAAAGCTGAATCTGAATTCGATGAAAAGCAAGCAAAAGAACTCGAAGAAAAAATCAAAAAGAATCAATTTACTTTTGATGACTTCTTAGATCAGTTAAAAACAATTAAAAAAATGGGTTCTATTAGAGATTTACTCGGTATGATTCCAGGTATGGACAAAGCTTTAAAAAATGTAACCATTGATGAAAAAGCTTTCAACAAAGTTGAAGCAGTTATTTTATCAATGACTAAAGAAGAAAGAAATAATCCTAAAATTATTAACGGTTCTCGCAGAAGCAGAATTGCTAAAGGTAGCGGTTCTACTGTGCAAGACGTAAATCGTTTAATAAAACAATTCGACGATATGAGCAAAATGATGAAAAACATTACTCGTGGTGGCAAATCACGTATGATGCAAAACTTCAAAATGCCTGGTGGAATGGGATTTTAATTAAGTTAATAATATTTTTTGTATAAATTATAAATAGGTTTTAAAATGGTAAAATTAAGATTAAAAAGAAAAGGAAGAGCCCACCATCCAATATACGATATAATCGCTATTGATGGTAGAGCTAGAAGAGATGGCGCATTCTTAGAAAATTTAGGTTATTATGATCCTAATACTGCACCTACTACTATTAGAATCAATCACGAAAGATCAATTTATTGGTTAAATGTTGGTGCTCAACCAACTGACGTTGTTAATAAATTGTTATCTTATGATGGCGTTTTATTAAGAAGAGCTTTACAATTCAAAGACAAACCTGAAGCTGAAATCAACGAAGCTATCGAAGCTCACAAAAAAGTGGCTAAAGCTAGATACTCTAGAAGAAAACAACTCAGAAAAAAACGTAAAGATGAAAAATCTAAAAAAGAAGCTGCAGACGCAAACAAACCTGCTGAATAATTTTTTTTTAAAAACCCTCTTAATTGAGGGTTTTTTTTTGATTTAATTGAATTAATTTTATAATTTTGTAC
>CAIWET010000268.1 GCA_903911805.1 uncultured Ignavibacteria bacterium
AAATTATGAGAAAAATTATATATATATTATTAATTATGATAATGGCAGAAACTGCTTTTGCGGAGTCTTTCAGTCTTTCGGGAAAAGTTATAGATTCGGATAGTAAATTGTCTTTGCCAGGCGCTACAGTGCGAATTGAAGGCACTGGCGTTGGAGCAATAGCTGACAAAGATGGTAATTTTAAAATCAATAAATTAATTGCTGGAAATTATAGAATTATGGTTTCAGTGATTGGTTATAAAGTTTATTCTGATGAAATCGAAATTGACAAAAATCTTGAAAATATTACTTTTTCATTAACCAATAAGGGCTTTGAAACATCCGAGATTGTTATTTCAGCGAATAAAAGAATTCAAACAGTTCAAGAAGTGCCGATATCAATGAGCATTATTGATTATAACTCATCAAAAAATAGAAATTATAGTAGAATTGACGAGATTTTGAGAATTGTGCCAGGGGTAAATTTAAATAAGGATAACGTAAATATCAGAGGTTCTTCTGGATTTGCGTTTGGAGTTGGCTCACGAGTTTTACTTTTGATTGACGGTTTCCCAATGCTTTCTGGCGACAATGGCGATATGAAATTCGATGCTATTCCAATGCTTAATGTTGAACGAATTGAAGTGGTTAAAGGTGCTGGTTCGGCTCTTTATGGTTCCTCAGCATTAGGTGGAATTATTAATGTTATCACACGCGAACCTAGAGAACAACTCGAGGTAAATGCAAAATCATTTTTTGGTGGATATACTGCTCCAAGGTACAAATCCTGGGAATGGAGCAATTCAATGCCAATCAAGAAAGGTTTTGAGATTTCGGCAGGGAAGAGGTTTGGTGATTTTGGCGTTACTTTAGCCGGTGGACTTATCAATGACGACAGCTACCGCCAGTTTGATGACTCTAAAAGATATTATGTACTTTCAAAATTCAATTATACCATCTCTGATAAAATGAAAGCTAAATTCTTGGTGAATTATGCATTGGAAGATAAAGCAGATTGGCTATATTGGCGAAATCTTGATTCTGCTTTAGTGCCTCCATTTGGTACTGATTTATCTTTAAAAACAAAATCAACCAAACTCAATGTAAATTTTGATTATGAATATATTTTTAATTCCAAAAATTTCTTAAATCTGAAAGCTGGAACTTATATGACTAATTTTGCAGGAAGATCAGATTTGCCAGATTCTAATTTAAGGTCTTCCTTTGCAAATTCAATTAATTTAGAACTTCAGTATAATTCGATACTTACAGATTATTTATTCTTGACCTCTGGAGTAACATTTAATAGAAACAACGTTTCTTCGAATATTAACGGAAAAAATAACCAAACCCTTTATGGAGCTTATGCACAGTTTGAATTAAAGCCAATTCACGATATGGTTTTAACTTTAGGAAGTAGATATGATAATGAAGTGGTGGAGGGATTAAATAATCAGGCGGAAATTTCTCCAAAATTTGGAATTTCATATACTTTGATTAATAATCTGACCTTAAGAGGTTCATTTGGTAGCGGATTTCGTTCGCCAAGACCAGCAGAGCGTTATGCAACATTTAAAGCTGGAGGATTTGATTTAATACCAAATTTAGATTTGAGAGCCGAAACAAGTAAATCTTATGAAGTTGGGGCAATGTATGATTTATTGTTACTTGGACTTCCAGTTTCATTTGATTTAGCAATTTTCAATAATAATTTCAATGATTTGATTGAGCCAACTTTTGTAACTAAAAATTTTGCGCCTGTTATTCAGTTTATTAATTTAACAAAAGCAAGAATAACAGGTTTGGAATTTAATGTAAAAACTATGTTTACTTCAAATGTTGGATTTGAAACATCAATTACTTTAACAGATCCACGAGATGAAACTCTCAATGAAACATTGAAATATCGTTCAAAAGTTTTATGGTATAATCATTTATTTTTTGAATGGCAAGATTTTGGTGTAAATATAGATTATAGATATATGAGCAGATCCGAAAAAATTGATGAAAAATTGGGGTTACAAGTAATTGACCACGACGCAAGAGTTGATGCTCATATTACTGATTTGAACATTAATTATAATTTCAAGCATTTAACTGGATACGACTTTACTTTATCAGCATTTGCAAAGAATCTTTTTGATTATTATTATACCGAAATGACAGGAAATCTTGCACAAACAAGGTTTATTGGATTAGAAATAAAGTATGATTTTGGGAAAGCATCTTTTGCATATTAGTATTTAAAAAATGGAGTCCACATTAGTGAACTCCATCAGATGAAAAGATAGTCATTCCAGCGGAAACAGGAATCTATTGGCTCATTCAAGGATGAATTAGCTATTAAGAAGTCAAGATGGGACGCTTGAGCTTGCTTGTATTTGTGTATTCATCCGATGTCTTAGAGTCATCGGATGAATCGAAACTATATCTTCACAAACTTCTCAAACCTATCACCAATTTTGATGAAATAAACCCCTGCTGGGAGATTAGAAATATCAATCTTTCTTCCTCCCTCTCCTTCGGAGAGGGCTGGGGAGAGGTCGCTAGGGGTGGTTTCCTCACCTTGGGCAATATAAACTTGAACTAGATTCCGCATCAAGCACTTAATGACATTCTTGAATAAATAAAAAAAAGACAGGCACAAACACCTGTCTTTTTTTAAATATTGAAATATTATTTCTTGTTATTTTGCAATAACTAATTTCTTTGTTTCAGTATAAAATGCTGAAGAAAGTCTATAATAATAAATTCCACTTGGCAAATCTGCTGTATTTAAAAATACTTCGTAACTACCATTTGAAAGCATTTCATTCTTTAAAACACTAATTGGTTGACCCATTGAATTAAATAATTCTAATGATGCGTTTGCTTTTAGCGCAATGTCAAATTTAATTTTTGTTGAATTGCCTGCTGGATTAGGTTCTGCATCATAAAGAGCATATTCGCTTGTGCCAGTTGCAATAATTAATGTTCCTTTTGTAAAGCAAGTATTAATAGTTACAATTGAAGAATCTGTAAGACCAGTTATACAAGCATTTTCTCCAAAGAACTTAGGAGTAATGCTAATAAATCCTGAATATTGATCTGAAACAAATGATGCCAAAGTTAAGCTTCCTGTTATTGTCTTTTTTGAATTATTAATTGGACCACTACCTGTTATTACTAATTTGCCTAAAGTTGATTCATCTACTGACCAAGTCCAGCCAGCATAATCAGCTCCAGGAGAAAGTGAATTTTCTTTGTATTGGAACATTCTGTCGTAATATGCAATTGTAAATTGAACTTTGTCCAAATTATTTGCTGAAGATGGAACGTCCATTTTAAATCCAAATACTTCATCTTTCCCAGCTTTAGGATTATATATTGGTGAAGTAAATGAAACTCTTTGACGAAGAATAACGCCAGTACCAGCTAATTGTGCTGAGCCTGTGAGTGTTCCGCCTGTGCCAGCATTGATTGCAACGTCTAAACTAGCTGCATAAGCTTGAGCTGCTGTTGGAGTGAATGTAACATTAAAAGTGCCTGTTGTACCAGCTGCAATTGTGTTATTTACAGCTACTGCTTTGTAAGCTGCTGCACCTGTTCCTGAAATACTTGTTCCTGTGATTGTCCAACTTTCAGTTGTTTCATTTTTAAATGTTACTTGTTTGGTAACGCCATTTCCGCAGAAAATAACATTTCCAAAATCTAATGGTGATGGTGTTAAAATTAAACCAGCACCTGTACCAGTTAATGTTACCGGAGTATTTTTATTTACTACTGTAGGACCTGTTACAGCATCATTATTTATTGTTACAACAACTGTCTTTACTCCAGCTGACTGCGGAGTAAAATCAACAGGTATCATTTTTGAAGTACCTTTAGCTACAATTACATTTGTTAGAGTGGCGCCAGTGCCAAATTTGAAATCAGATGAAGCAGCCATTGTAATTGATGGAATTGTTAAATCCATTGTTGTGGAAGTATTTTTTATTTCAATATTTCCAGCTTTTGTAGATAATATTTTTACACTTCCATAATTAACATCATCTGCTTGAATTACTGGTAATCCGCCAATACCTGATAATTTTCCTGATGGCTTATTTGGATTGCCTTGTAAAGTAATAACAACGTCATTTTCGATTAAACCAAGAGTTGAAGGAGTAAATTTTACATTAAAATCAATTTTGCCACCAATTGCTAAATTTTGTGGGAAAGTTGGTTTTGTTATCACATAATCTGTTAAAGCAGTATTTGATAATGTAATGTCTGTTATAGAAACTGGTGTTGTTCCTGAGTTAGTTACAGTATATGTTAAATCTTTGCTTGATTTTTGTCTAACAACTGCATAATCTAAATTTGGCATTGGAAAACTTGAATTAACTGCGTTCATTGTCAAATTAGTTTTTGGTGTGCCACAGAAACTCGGGATAACATATTCAATATATGCTGATTTTGCACCTTCGTTAGTAGGACTTCCCTTAACTGTTAAGTCTAAGCAAGCACCTGGTTGCAATGTGAATGCTCCACCACCGGTTACTAAAGTAAAATCGCTAGCATTTGTACCACCAAGTTTTGCTTCACCTGTGATAGGAATAAAAGTTGTATTTTTAAATCCGCAAGTTATTGATTTATTACTAGATGAACTTACAGCTACATCGCCTAAGCTAGAAGTTGCCACAACATCACCACCACAAGGCGCAATCAAACTGATTGGCTGGCTTGGGCAAGGAGTTGCCTCAATAGTAAATAAAACTTCGTGAGAAGCAGAAACTGGAGATTCAATATAATCTATTGTAACTAACTGTGAAGCGTCTTTTTTCAAAATGAAAGGTAAAGGTTTGCCCCAAGTAATTTTGAAATCTTTATTTGGATTTAAAGTTTCTTTAGTAATTGTAAAATCACTGTTTTTAGCAGTAATTGTTAATTGTCTTTGTGTTGTACCAATTGATGGAGCACCAAAGAGCAATTGAGCATCTGATACTTCTAAGCGAGCAACTGCATCAATAGGAACATTATATGATGTTATTGAAGAATCTGGAATTGGATTGAAAACAATTTTTACATCTCTTTTCAAATCAGCAATGCCGCAATTCATCGGTGCTTGCCAAATTAATTCGCAGGCATATGAAGATTGAATTCTTCCGCAAATTTCTCTATAAATTTCAATTAATTCATCTTTTGACCAAATCGAGTATATTTTGCCACCTGTTAAATTACAGATTTTTTCAATATATTGATTTTTAGGTGATGATACCATAATTGAATATACTTCAGTTTTTTGCTCTTTGCAATGAGCAATTATAGCATCAGCTTCTGTTTCTTTAAATTCTTGGTCTGGGTCACCATCAGATAAGAAAATAACAACTCTTCTTATTTTTGGATTTGTTAATTTAAAAGATTCATAAGTACCTTTTGGGTCTTTCCATTCTTCAAAAGGCCATCTAAAGTTGGTTGTGCCAGAAGCAATTTTAACATTATATTCTAAATAATCTTTAAACCAACCATTACTTGATTTCCAACCAGTATTTGAAGTAACTGTTGATGCAAAAGTAATAATAGATGCAGAAGAAGGAGGATCTAATTTAATTGTGTCAAAAAACATTTTAGCGGCATCTTGCACCCATCTAAGTTTTTTCTCTCCATTAGATGTCTCGTCATTCATTGAATTGCTAACATCAAGAACTAAAGCAACTGTAATAGGTGGGAAACGGTTAGTTTCTTTACATTGAACTGTTGCAGAAGCAGCATAATTAACACCATCTTCCCATAATTGGAAACTTGATTTAGTAATTCCAGGATAATCATTGCCATACAAATCCTTAGCAATAAATCCTGCTTTTACTGTTGGGAATGCTGTCGTATCAATGTATGTTACATTGAATAATTGAGCATTTAATCCAAACGTCGTTAAAAAAAGAACAAGAATACCTATTGTTGTTTTACTTTTGAGTATGTTTTTTAACATAATAACCTCTATATATTTAATATTATTTCCAAAATAATTATTTTCCAATAACAAATTACCGTATTTTTTAATAACAAACCAATAAAATCAGTTTTCTGTATTGATTTGTTGTTACTTATAGACACTTTAAACAATTTTTGGTTACAAATATTTTCACAATATTGTCACATATTTTAGGAATTTTATACAAATATTTAATATTATTCAACTTGTATCGTTTCTTTAATTTTTTTATAAGCAATGAGTAAATACAGAATTCGATATATTTCACCGGAAGATCAGGAAAATTTAAAATCCTGGAGCGATACTTTGCTCGATAAAGAAAATAAATCTGTCCAACCACCTAAACCTTTAGTTCCACCAAGACCTGAATCAGTTCAAAGGCAACATACCAAACTTAATGAAATACCTCAAAAGTTAACTGATGGGATTTTAAATGAGTTAGTTAATCGTGAAGAATCACATTATGAAGATAATCTACTAAAAAAAGATACTATAATTAAAAAAGAAGATATGGTTAGGATGAAAATTCTAACTAAAGCGAGACATTCAATTTTAAAATTAGAACATAATAAACAGTTGGCTGAAAAATTAGAATTGTTTAATAAAAAAATTCGTCAAAAAAAATTAAAGGCGATTGTAAGAGCAGTTAAATATCTATTAAAATATGATAAATTATAGATTTATTTAGGTATTAACATATTAGTAATTAATTTTAATATTTGTTCCCTGTCAATTGGTTTTATAACTACATCATCACAACCTGCTTCTAATGCTTTCATTCTTTCTTCGTGGTGAGAATATGCAGTTTGAGCAATTATTTTAATTCCTGGGTAATCAGCTTTCAATTGTTTAGTTGCTTCATATCCATTTAATAAAGGCATTTTAAGGTCCATCAATAAAAGAGCATAAGTGTTATTTTTTACTAATTCTAAAGATTCTTTTCCATTTTTTGCCCAGTCAGATTCGAAACCTTCTTTTTTTAATATTTTTGCTAAAAATGAATAATTTATAAACTCATCCTCAACAATTAATATTCTAATACCAGCATTTATATTTTTTATTTCTTCCAATTTTTCAATTCTTTCAATTATATTTTCAAGTCAATATGCA
>CAIWET010000269.1 GCA_903911805.1 uncultured Ignavibacteria bacterium
AAAAATTAAAAAGATAAAAGGCGATTTTTTTTTAAAATACTTGTTTTTTGTATTCAATAAGTGGTAAAATGATGGTTATTGTTGTAAATTTATTAAGTTCAGATTCAATTTTTAATTTTCCTTCAAGTTTATCAATACATTTTTTGACAATTGTCAAACCTAAACCAAAACCTGATTTATTACCAACATTCGCTGCACGATAAAATGATTCTACAACATTGTGAATCTCCTCTTCGGGAATACCAATACCATAATCTTTAACAGTGAGAACAAGTCTTTTATTTTTTTTATCTGCTAATATTGAAAACTCCATTATTGAGCCTTCTTCGGAGTATTTAATTGCATTTGTTAGAATGTTATTCATCATCAAGCTGGTTAGATTTTCATCTATCATTATATTCTTGAAATCACCTTCTGCTTGAAAATTAAATTTCGATTTTGAATTTATATTAACTAATACCGATTCAATTAATGACTCAAAAAATGATTTAACATCTAAGTCTTCTAAATGAACTTCAAATTCGTTTGTATCAATTCTGCTTATGATAATAACATTTTCCAGTAATTGTATCAAACTCAATATAGTTGATTGAATTCTACTATAATGCTTTTCTTTGTCTGGTTGATCCCAATTTTGGCCATAAGTTCTCAATAAATCTGTTGATAGCATTATGGTTGTTAATGGTGTTCTAAACTCGTGAGAAATCATTGAAATAAATCGAGTTTTAAGAATATTTAGATTCTTCTCTTTTTCTAAAGACAAGATTGCATCTTCTTCCATCTTTTTTCTATCTGAAATATCAATAGTAATAAATAAAAACATACTATGAGCAGGAACAACATTTGGAAGATAAATCGCAGAAAGCAGAACATTTTTTTCTTCACCAGTTTTGGTTAAAAAAGTTTCCTCTTTATTTTTTATACTACCAAATTTAGTAATAAAATTAATGATAGTTTCTCGCTCACCAACGTGTTTCCATATATTTAGAGAAGATGCATTTTTCCCTAAAACTTCAACTTTTTTGAATTCAATTATTTCTAGATATGCTTGATTTATATTAATAATATTTCCAGATTCAGCATTAACTAACGAAATTCCAATAGGGAAAGAGTGAAATATTCTCTCAAAAATAGAAGAAATATCAAATTTTACTCCTATATCTTCAAGATTATTAGTAATATCGTTTAACTTATAAATAAGTGGATTTTCTTTTTCAATTTCACTAATTATTATACTGTTTTCTTTATATAATCTAGAAATCTTTATATCTCTCGGAATGGCTATTTTGAGCCTGGATAAATGATTTTTACAAATATAATCTGTAATCTCTTCCTTATAAGTATTGATTATACTATTTTCATCAGAATCGTCGATTATAGCTAAAATTGGGGTATTATAAATTTTTATATATTCATTTTTTAAAACTAAATCAAAACCTTCTGTGGAATTAGTTAAATCAACAAGAATTAAGTCAATATTCTCTTGATTTATTTTTCTTTCAAAGTTTGCAAAACCAGTAATAATTACATCATATGAATTAGATATAGACCTAATAATATCTACAACAGAATCACTT
>CAIWET010000270.1 GCA_903911805.1 uncultured Ignavibacteria bacterium
AATTTAAACCATAATTTATTAAATTTTTTTCTTATTTTAGTACTTAAGTTATTAACATTAATAATAACATATAATTGATGAAAAAAATATTAGTAATAGACGACGCGGAATTTATTTTAGAAAGTACTTCAACACTACTCCGATTTGAAGGATATGATATAGTAACAGCCAATAATGGTTTAGTTGGTGTTGAAATGGCAATGATGCATAAGCCTGATTTGATTTTATGTGATATTTCTATGCCCAAACTTGACGGTTATGGTACATTAGAGAGAATTAGAGCTGCACAAGAAACTGCAACAACTCCATTTATCTTCTTGACGGCATTCACTGAAAAGCATAATATGCGACAGGGAATGGAAAAAGGAGCTGATGATTATTTGGTTAAACCTTATACTCGCGATGAATTGATAGCTGCTATTGATGCTCAATGGGCAAAACATTCTTTAATTGAAAAACACGTTCAAGAAAAAGTTGAAGAGGTTGGTAAAAGTGTTACTTATGCTCTTCCACACGAATTCAGAACAGTTCTAAATGAGGTTGTTGGCTCAGCCAAATATTTAAATATGAGTGCTAACGATATTAAGCCTGATGAAATAATTGAACTCAGCAATGATATAATGTCTTCTGCAAATAGATTGATGAAAATCACAGAAAACTTCTTAGTTTATGTAAGAGTTGAGTCATTCTTTAGTAATCCTGCAAAACGTAGCCAGTTAAGATCTCATAAAACTGAAGAAGCTTCAGCAATGGTTATGGATATCGCTGCACATAAAGCACAGTTTTATAATCGAGATATCGATTTAGTTATTGAAAATACTATACCTCATATTGTAATTGAAATTGCAGCAGAATCCTTCCATAAAGTAATGGATGAATTAGTTGACAATGCATTGCGTTTTTCAATGCCCGGATCGCCTGTTCTAATTTCAACTTGGATTGAAAGTGGAAAATTCTTTGTTAATATAATTGACCATGGAAGAGGTATGAAAAAAGAACAAATATCCTCTATTGCTGCTTTAGCACAGTTTGAAAGAACAATTTATGAGCAGCAGGGAGTTGGCCTTGGTTTAATTATCTCTAAGCGTTTAGTTGAGCTTCATAATGGTGATTTTAACATTGAATCAGCTGAAGGCACAGGTACATCAATTTCATTTAGTTTCTGGATTAAAAATTAAATTTAATTTTATAAAAAAATCAATAAAAAAACCCCATTTCAAATCAATGAAATGGGGTTTTTAATTTCTATAAAGAATAGATTATTTTGTTAAAATAAATTTCTTTACTTTGTTTTCTTTGCTACCAACAGTGTTCACAATGTATAAGCCATTTGCAAAATTATTTGCAGATACTTTATATGATTTTGAACCACTATTTTGAGTTGAATAAACGATTTTGCCTTCGCTATTTAATACATTGATGTTTTTATAATCAAAATCTTTATTAATTCTGATTTCGAATTCATCAGAATTTAATTGATAAACTGAAATATCATCATTTAATACTGTGTTTTCGAAAACATCAGAAGTTGTAGTATCAACACTTAAAATTGCTTCGAATGATTCAACCAATCCGCAATCACCTTTTACGATACATTTGTATTTTCCTTCCATAGCTTTGCTAGCTGTAGGAATTGTGTAATCGGCTTTTGTTTCACTCATAATTTTAGAACCATTTCTCTGCCATTCGTATGTTAAGTTTGTTCCAACTGCAATAACTGAAAATGTAGCTGGTTTATCTTTTTTAACAGTTTGGTCAACTAAATCTTTAGTAATTTTAGTTGCTTTAATAACGTCAATTGTAATGTCGCTTGATGTTACAGCAGGATTGCAAGCACCAGAAATTGATACTGAATATTTACCAGCATCAGTTAAAGCTAATTTTGGAATCATAAAAGATGAGTCTTGAGTAGTTGCAATTAAAGCTCCATTGAAATACCATTTGAATGTTGGATTTTTTGCATTTACAGCAACATTCAATTTGAATTCAGAATTTTCGCATAATACTGTGCCAGCTTGGCTTTTTGTGAATGATACGATTGTTGGAGGTCCAGCTAAAGTAAATGCACTTGCTGATTCTGCAACTAAACCAGATTTATGAGAAATTCTGATTTTATAATCGTTACCTGGTGCCAATGTTGAAGGAATAGTCCAAGCAAGTTGTGAAGTAGTTGTATTTCCAATTGCCATTAAAAATGTAGAGTCTGATCCTTTAATTAGATAAACATCATAAGAATCAGTTGTACCAAAACCATCAGCTAACCATTTTAATGTGATGTTTTCACCTAAGCATTTAGTTTCGCCACCTTGAGGATATTGAGCTGTAATTGTTCCAAATACTGCTTTATAAATAAAGCCATCATATCCACCCTTGTATGATGAATTGCCTTTTGGAGCAACTGCTAAATTTGCAGATTTTGTATAACCAGCAACAATCATATCGCCTCTAGAATCTAAATACATAGAAGAAGCCATATCTTCGCCAGTTCCGCCAAAAAGATTAGTATATGATAAAGTAGTTAATGGAGGTGAAATTTTTGCAATATATGAATCACCTGAACCCATATTTTTAAAAGTTTCTGTTACTTTTGGAAAATCAGATGAAGCTGTTTGTCCACAAAAAGCAATTGTAAATTGGTCTTTGCTGTAACTTATTGAAGACAATTTTTCATTACCAGAACCACCAAAATAAGTTGATGTTGATAATTGTTGAATAGGAGTAACTTTTGTTACAATCGGACCAAAAACTGCTAAAAATACATCTACGCCACCAGAAACAGTTTTTTGGAAAGCATTTTGAGAAATTGGGAATTTACTTTCAGTTGACATAAAAGTAGTTTCACCAGCTAAAATAATTGAACCGTCTTCTTTTAAGTCTATTGCTTTTCCAATATCATCACCTTTTCCACCAAAATAGCCACAAATTGCTAAACTTCCTGTGTTATCAACTTGAGCTTCAACAGCATCAATACCGCCATTTGCAGAATAATCATAAGGTGCATCAGTAACAACTAAAGGTTGTCCCCAACCGCCTCCAGTAGTTTTATATGGTTTAATTGGAATATCAGTTGAGTTTGTTTCTCCAGCAATATATGTATCATTATTATTTAAATCTAATTTCATACCGTTAGCTTTGTCGTCCAAAGAACCACCGATATAAGTTAAATAATTAAAAATGTTACCAGATTCAGCCATTTTACCAGCTAACATATCAGTTCCACCTTTTAATTTTAACTGATAAGCTGATCCTGTTACAGGCAAGTTTGTCGAGTTGGTATATCCAACAAAGAACATATTTCCTAAACCATTCGCATCAGCATCAGTGATAAAGTCATCTTTAGAACCACCAAAAAGAGCGCCATAAACCATATTAGCACCGGTTTTATCTAATTTTATTATAAAACAATCAGCACCACCTGCATAAGGGAGGCCTAATGTACCTTTTTTAGGAAAATTGTCAGAATAAGTATGACCAGCAACATAAATATTTCCTGCATCATCGATACCTAAACCAGTTGCAACATCTTCATTGCTACCATTGATATAAGTGCAATAAATAAGTTTTTTATTTAATCCGTCGATTTGATATTTAGCTAAAAAAGCATCTTTTTCAGCATCAAATGCAGATTCATAAGCTCCTGTAGTAACAGCTAAATCTGTTGACAAAGTCCAACCTGTTACATAAAAATAATTATCTTTATATCTCATTTTAAGAATTTGATCATCATCTGTTCCACCAATATATGCACAGAAAACTACAGGGTCGATTACCAATTCTTTTGAGTTGTCATATTTACCAACATTAAAAGCTAAAACATTATTTTTTAGTGAAAAATTACAATTGATTTCTTTGCTATTTTGATAAGCAAACAAATTTTTATGTGTAATATCCCCAAAAACTGTATTTAATACAACTTGGTCATTATCTAATGAAATCCCATCAACTCCGCTAAAAGCAAATTTGATTTTAGATGGGTCAGCATTTGGATGAACGATAAAATCATATCTTGGTTTGCCGTCATTGATTTTTAAAACTAAATCAATTCCATCGTACAAATTATTGATTTTAACTTCTGAATATGAAGAAATATCATTAATAGTGTTTCCATCTTTAATGACATTTATTTTATAATCATTTTTTTCTAACCCAGCAATCAATGTGTTAGTGTTTGAATTAAAAAAATTCATTTTTACAACAGTACCTGCTTTTGTGTTATTCTCACCAATTTTATAATAATCAAATGTTATTGAGTTTGACTCAATGAACATTCTCATATTTTTAAATGAAGAGTAAAACTTAACATTGCTAGGCATTTGACCCATATTCTGAGTATAACCAGAAATGTTCATATTTTTGTTTAAATTTTCTAACATTTCTGATTTCAAACTTCCAACTGAAAGTAAACCAAAAGCCGTTAAGAAAACTAGTAGTCTTTTTATCATAATCTCCCCTATAACAATTATA